>JAILGP010000075.1 GCA_024696635.1 Eubacterium sp.
TGCATTTTATTACTTTTATATCGTTTTACAAATCAGTATTTTAGTCTATAAATTTTTATTTTACAGTAATAATATGAATTCTTCTACAAAAATTATGATATACATATCAAATGTAACTATGATAAATCAAGACTTGTCTCAAGTAATGAATCACCATGGTCCATAACAAATAATGTCCTGGTACTTTGGCTAAAGAATATAAAAAACAGAAAAATATAATAAAAAACACTAAAATTGTAATTAAATGTAAAGTATTGAAAGCATTTATTAAAAATATATGTTACAATATATAGCACTAATTTAAAGGGGGAACTAAAATGGGAGTATTTTCAGCACTCTTTTCCAATGTTCTTAATCTTGATTATAAGCAAATTATTATGTGGTTAATTGGAGGAATCCTTATATACCTTGCTATCAAGAAAAAGATGGAACCAACATTACTGCTTCCCATAGGTTTTGGTGCCATTCTGGTAAACCTTCCTATGTCCGGAGCTATAACTCAGAAAATAGGTGATATTGTTCAAGAGGGACCTATATCAATTCTTTTTGAAAGTGGTATAGCAAACGAACTTTTTCCACTCCTGCTTTTCGTAGGAATTGGAGCAATGATTGATTTTGGTCCGCTTCTTTCTAATCCAAAGCTTATGATATTTGGAGCCGCTGCTCAGTTCGGTATATTCTTTACACTGAGCCTTGCTTCACTCTTTGGATTTGAGCTTCGTGATGCAGCATCAATTGCTATTATAGGTGCAGCCGATGGACCAACATCTATCTTCGTAGCCAACTATTTTGGTACTAAGTATATCGGAGCAATCATAGTTGCAGCATATTCATATATGGCACTTGTTCCTATAGTACAGCCACCAATTATTAAGCTTCTTACCACCAAAAAGGAACGCCAGATTAAGATGGAATATAATCCGGGAAATGTATCTCAGACTACAAAGATATTATTCCCAATATTTGTTACAATCCTCACTGGAATCGTAGCTCCAAATGCAGTTGCACTTATTGGTTTCCTTATGTTTGGTAACCTTATAAGGGAATGTGGTGTTTTGGAATCTCTTTCCAAATCAGCCCAGTCAGAGCTTGCAAACCTGGTAACATTATTCCTTGGAATTACAATAGCAGAAAAAATGCAGGCCGATGCTTTCCTTAATCCACAGACAATACTTATTCTTGTATTAGGACTTGTAGCATTCATTTTCGATACAGCAGGTGGTGTAATATTTGCAAAAATCATTAATATTTTTGCTAAGAAAAAGATCAATCCTATGATCGGAGCAGCAGGAATATCCGCTTTCCCAATGTCTTCAAGAGTTGTACATAAGCTTGGACTTGAGGAAGATCCTACAAACTTCCTGCTCACTCATACAATCGGTATAAATGTATCTGGTCAGATAGCTTCCGTTATTGCCGGAGGTCTTATCCTTAACCTGATACCTAGATAGGAGGTCTTACCATGAAAATTGACTTAAATGCATTTATGGATTCACTCCCAATCATGGGCGTAGGACTCTTGGGAATATTCATAGTAACCTTAGTTATCATTATCGGTATCTATATCTTAAAAGCCCTTACATCAAGAAGTGCTGATTCTGAAGCATCAGATAATAAGGAAAAGGATATAGAAGAAAAATACAATGAAATAGATAATAAATCCGATATGAAAAAAGAATCCGCTATGGATCTTATGAAAGAAAAAGAGAAAAAGGATTTCCTTAAAGAGGAAGAAAATAATTTTATTTCTCAGGATTTTTAAACTATTGGAATTTTCTATTTATATGAATCTTGATTATTAATTATGATTATTAATTATGATTTAAAATATAAAAAAACGCAGACCATTTTGATCTGCGTTTTTTATATGTAATCATAAACCTCAATCTACCAAATCAATACTCATGATATAATAATCATTATTTAATCACTAACCTTAATTACTTTACCAAGCATGTTACATATATCAATGTAATCATTAATAAAAGAATCTGCATTTGCATAAATAAAATCTGTATTCATATCCTTGGCAGCAAATTCATGTTCCTTTGCTCTTTGGCTGAAGTCCTTAAGTCCAATGGTTGCCATGGAACTCTTAATTGAATGGGAATCTATCTGATAAGCCTTAATATCCTTTTCTTCAAGGCTCTTTCTCATTCTGTCTACACGGTCCTGACACTCTTTTACTAAATCACCCAGGATTTCCTCAAGCAGTTCCTCGTCTCCACCACAATGTGTAAGAGCTGTACTATAATCAAGTCCCTCTATCGAAGAAAGTCTGTCCTTTATAGATTTATTTTTATCATAGACTTGTCCGCCTGAAATACTATCTATCTGTCCAGCCTTATCATAAGCTTTTTCACCTGTATTACTATCTATTGGAGAATATGATTGGGCAGATGCTTTACCAGGCGACCTAGAAGACGAATTTGCAGATGCTTTTGTATCTGCTTCTTTTTCCAGGAGTTTAAGCATTTCCTCTCCCTCAATCACCTTAGTCTTAGGAAGCATATTTTTCACAACCTCCTCAAGAACCTTTGAATCCAGAGGTTTAGTAAGATAATCATCAAAGCCCTCATCTATATAAAGCTGTCTGCTTCCAGCCACTGCATTTGCTGTAAGTACAATAGCCTTGGTATCCTTATTAAGTGAATCAGGTTCTTTTCTGATTATGTGAAGACTTTCTATACCATCCGGTTCCGGCATCATATGGTCCATAAGAATAAGATCATATTTATTCCTTTTACAGAATTCTATAGCACTCTTTCCTGTACTACAAAGATCCGGAACTATTTTATTTTTCTTAAGGAATAGCTTAACAATTGTAAGATTGGACTGGTTATCATCAACCGCAAGAATCCTGGCATCAGGAGCTATGAAGCTGCAGGTATCAGCATATTCCGCCTTGCTTATCCTCTTATCCATAAAGTCCTTACCAAGAGCTGTCTTATTCTTATAGGTTACCGGAAGCTTAACCCAGAACTCTGAACCGATTCCGTATTGGCTTTCAACTCCCAGCTCACCATTCATTGAAGCGACTATGCTCTTTACTATGGCAAGACCAAGTCCTGTTCCTTCAATACTTGCATTTGACTTAATATCCGCTCTTGAAAATGCCTCGAAAAGACCTTCCTGATCTTCCTCAGGAATTCCCTTTCCTGTATCCTTAACAGCAAGCTTTAAGGTATATCCATCCTCTGTATACTCTCCATCTACCTTTAGGATAATCTGTCCTTTTTCCGTATATTTAACAGCATTATTAAGGAAGTTAATAAGAATCTGTCTTATCCTGAATTCATCACTAAAGATTTGATCAGGTACATCCTCACCTATAATAGTATCCAGCCTTAAGTCCTTCTCCTCTGCCCTTTCCTTAATAAGGGAAATGACATCATACAGCATATCTGACATAAGAAAATCAGTATTATTTATTTCCAGTTTACCTGCTTCAATCTTGGTAAAATCAAGTACATCATTTACCAGCATAAGGAGCATTTTACCTGAAGATTTAATAGTTTTGGAGTATTCCTCTATTGTCTTATCATCATTTTCCCTAAGTATCATCTCATTCATTCCAAGAATGGAATTAATAGGTGTCCTTATCTCATGAGACATACTTGCCAGAAACTTGGTTTTAGCCTCGGATATATCAATGGCATGCTGTTTTTCCATATTTATCTTCCTAAGGTCATGAACCTGCTGGACAACAATAAATGTAAGAAGGAAGGCAAGCCCTACAACCATAAGAATTGTATCCTTCATGAAGGCAAACTCAAATATAACATTTATCAGCTCAATCAGACAGCCCACAAGAAATCCAAGGAAACCTATAAATGTATAATGATAGGAAACTGTATTTCCACGCAGGGCATCTATGATCAGAATGGCTATACCCGCTACTGACAAAATCACCAGAACTGCGTTAGCCTCATTAAGTACATTGTAGAAGGGCAATATACCTGTAAAATGAAGTATAGGCCAAACCAGAACGTTGAGTATGGATATGATAAGTGTAACAATTTTAAATTTTTTATAACGTCCTCTTTGTATGGAAAATAGATATATGGCAAGTCCCAGAGGAATTATAAGGCAAAACATAAAGCTAAGGAGGCCATTCACATGATTCACTCCAAATACAAATGGGAATAAAAATGAATCCGTTATAAGCCAGGCTGCTATGGAAAATATTCCCAGTGCGCCGTACATCATATCTATTCTTTGCTTCATTATTATTCTGAGAACAATACTTACAACAAAGGATACAAATGAAAATATGAGAACTATAAAGGCAAGAACGAAGGAAACTCCGCTTGTTTTCAGAAGATAATTCATTGCCCCTGACCGGGTACTGATGAATACCTCTGGGATATCCTTATCAAAGTCCAGAACTGATTTTCTTTCTATTACAATCTGACAGCCAGAATCTCCTTCTTCAAGAGGAACCGAAAATAAAAATCTTTTAAATGAACCACCTGGCACATTAATATCTCTTTCTGAAATAAAATCTTTTCTGAACTGACCATTTATATAAACTATAGCATCCCTACGTGTATCAAAATAAAGATATTCTCTTCCCTTTATATTCTTTGGAAGGGTGGCTTTTATGGTTTGATCACCATTTTCTCCATAAGAGACCTCCCAATTTCCTACAAACTGAACAGGCTCACTTTCTATGGGATCACTTTTATTAATCAGGCCATAATACACAAAAATAAAGGCATTAAAAATAAGCACAAAAAAGAGCAGCAGCTTTACTGCCCCAATGCTTATCTCATATAGCCCTTTACCCTTTTTCTCCTTCATATAAATACCCTTCCTATACTGGAAATTTATGAACATAAAGAGCACAAATCCCCACTTTAAACCCTAAATATTTTAATATTATATCATAATAGGATTGGGCTTTATATACATTTTTATTACAAAAATGAGCCCGCTTTATTGGCAGGCTCATAAAAGTATATCATCTATCAGGTCTGAAAATATGAGTGATCAGCTTGATAATTATTATATAAAGAAGTGTTGTTGCAATAAGAGGCATCACAGTTTCAAGACTTTCAAGTCTTATTTTATCAAAGGTCTTAACCATATCCTGGACTGCAACATATCCAACTACGGCTGAAGTCTTAATCAGTGTCACTAAATCATCTCTAAAGTCCTCTAAGATATCATTTCCACAGGCCTTAAAGAGTCTTTTTACAAATCCTATATCATCATAGTATTCAAGTCTGTAATCCTCTGCGATTTTTCCCTCTTCGACTCTCCTTGAGTTTTTGTCTATATTTTTATAGCACATTATGGCAAAATCAAGAGTAAAGCCTGTAACTGAGGCTATAATTCCTCCCACCGCAAATCTTTTATAAAATGCATAATAAACAATTATTATAAGCATAACTGCGGGAATGCCATGAAGCAACCATACAATCACCTTGGATATGATCTGATTTACCAGATATCCTCTCTTGGATCCCTTATAAAGAAGGAAACCCAGGGGAGCCCCCAGAAGAACTGAACAAAAGCTTATAGCCAGTGTCATCAGAAGACCCTTAAGGAGCTGGACATATCTTCTTTCTTCAACAAATGATTTTGTGAAATGTCTTATAAAACGGGTTATTCCCTTGGCTGACTTGTCAACCTCATCGCTTGCATTTAAACCTAATTTAACCGCATCCAGACTATCAGGATTTAGAATACAAATAGCCGCTCCCCCTGAATAAATTGATTTACCAAAATAAAGTGACTCTGCCCTTTCCTCAGTTATGGTTATTCCGCCACAGGCCATATCATATTTTTCTTTTGATACGCCTTTAAGCATCTTGGAAAATTCCTTCATTTCGTAGGAAACCTTATAATCATACTCCTGACAGAATCCATTGATTATATCTATCTCATATCCCACAGGTTTTCCTGCAGACAGGTAGGCAAATGGAATACTTTCTCCGTCATGAATTGCCAGCTTTATAACTTTTGAGGAGTCTTTATCTTTTGAATTATCCTTTTCTTGGGAATCTTCTTCTTGGGAATCTTCTGAAATCAGAGGCAGGTCCTGACTTTTCTTATTATCCGTTCTGTTTCCAAACCATTTTTCGTCAAGGGCTTCAAGAGAACCATCAGACTTAAGCTTATCTACATATTCATCAAATTCTTTACGTAGCTTGTCGCCTTCTTCATTTTTAGGAAATATAAATGAATAGTCAGATGCTTCTAAGTATTCATCAACCATTATAAATAAATCTGTGGACCTCATCATGGATCTTATTATTGCATCATCATCCACCACCGCATCAACCTTGCCATGGGTCAGGGCCTTGAAGGTATCCTCTCTTGAATCATAATATTTTATATCCGCCTCAGGCAGATGTTCCTTAATCATATGGTCAAAAACATATCCCTTTACAACGCCTATTTTAATGTCCTTATTATTAAATTCATCTATATCTAATGATTCTAATGATTCTGATTCTGGTGTTTCTGATTCTAATGATTCTGATCCTGAAGCTTCTGATTCTAATGATTCTGATTCCGGCGCTTCTGATTCCGGCGCTTCTGATTCAAAAGTTACTGTATTGGACTTGGCATTAACCCCAGACTTTCCTATATAACTACCTGTAAATCTTCCTATAAGTATTCCTGCAAACAGTCCTATAAGGCAGATGACAAGACACCTATATAAGGAAGATTTTTTTAATCCTTTAAAACGCATCACTCTCCACCTTTCTCGCCTGCACAGGCTTGCTCTATCTCATCTGCATATGCAGCCCTATCAAATGAAAGTGTAAAATAGTTATCACAATATGGATCATATGGGACTTCATAAAATCTAAGCCATGCATAACAGGCATCTACCACGGTTGGTGCATTTCTAAGCTTATTATCCAGGGCTTTAAAATCATCGCTTTTAAGCAGATATATTATGTAATAAGCCTGCATTTCCGGGTCTGCTATATTGAATCTGTAATCCTCTCCTCTTCCTCCAGGCGAAAACCATTGCTCTGCGTACTGGTAAAGCTCCTCCTTTTTAACATAGGCAGTATACTGAGCATATCCATAGCCACCGTCCACATTTACCCATTGATAATAATCATTATAATAACCATTTGTAATCTCATGGGTTCTGGCTTCAAGGAAATCCTTTTTACTTATATCTCCACTATTTACACTGTCCGTATAAGACTGGTCATCCACAGACCACATCTCATTATTGTAGTCCTCCAGATTACAGGCCTTGAATTTTGATTCTGCCCTAAGATTACACATTATACCAAGTACAGGAATTGTGTTGTTATCATAATATTCCATCAAGGTATTCCATAAGCGCTTCTGCTCATTAGTTCCGTCAGGATCAGAATAATGCTTTTCAGGTTTAAGAGTTTCTACCTTTTCATAGTTTGTATATTGAGTATAGGCTGCATCTGTTGGGCTTGCCTCCTGAGTCTTCTCTCTATCGCTATTGCTGTGTAGAACATTTGCTACAATAATAAAAAGGATCATAAGACATACAAGACCAATGGCTATGGTTATTGCATTTCTTTTTCCAATCAGGTTATTAGGATCATTTTTAGCTTTCTTCAGGCGGTTTTCCAGAATAATCCGACGGTCATGTTCACGTTTCTTTGCCTTTTCTTCATATGCTTTTCTCTTTTTTTCAATATCCTTTTTATGGTTTTCCCGTATTTTATCCTGCTTCTTTCTTGCGCTTGATATCCTGTCATCTGTCTTCCTTGTCATATCACGAAGCTTTTCTTCTTTTTCCTCTTCACCCTTAACTATCTTTTCCTCTATAGTCTGGCGGTGATCACGGATTCTCTTATCTGTTTTTTCTCTTCCCCTTCTAAGGATTTCCTCATCCAGCTTTCTAAGAGAATCCAATCTGTCATCATTTTTTTCCAGAAACTTTTCCCGCCTTTTAATTTCAGCTTCCAGTTTCTCCATGTTCTTCTTATATGACATTTCAGCCTTCTCTATATGAGGGCTGTTATTTTGTTTATTTTTATCTTTGGGATTATTCTTTGAATCTGACATGCAGTCACCTTCTTGATATTATTAATTGATGTATATGAATTAGGCCCTTGATTTAGTTTTTTATACTCTATTTCAAGAATCTCCACAGGAGCAACCTCTGATATATCAATAACTATTTTATTCTAACATAATTATCCAAGGTATTCTCATAATTTTTAATATTATTTAAAATATGTGAAGGAATAAGAAATCAGTCTAAATCCTCAAGTTTTTTTATGTAACTATAATAATTTAGCTCACATATTGCGTCCGCAAGTCTGAATCGATTGGATACAAGGGATTTTTTTTGATCCAGTTCTGTGTCGCTTACCTGGTATCTGCCATTATCACTTATCTGTCTAAAGCTAGCATCGTACTTATAATTCTCTGTTATAAAGCTTCCATCTTCCATAATAACAAATCCCGGCTCATCAGATAATATGTCTCTTCCTACCATCATTCTAGAATCATATTCCAGCCCCATAAGATTGAGCACTGTAGGAAGTATATCAAGTGAATAACAAGGTTTATCCACCCTGGCTGTTTTTTCCATGGATGCACTATATATAATAAGTGTATTTTTATACCTTTCAAACCTATCCATGGTGGTACCCCTAAGATCATTCAAAATATCCATATCATTATAAGGAACATGGTCACCACATATTACTATAAGAGTATTATCTGCTATGCCCTTAGCCTCCAGATCCATATTCAATGCCTCCACCATATATTCAAATTCCAGCTGGCAGGCTATATAGGCCTTAGTTGATTCCTTGTAAGGAAGGTCCATTACCTTATCTCTGTTTTTCTGAGACATAGCATTTCCACTGAAATTGTAATTCAAATGTCCACTAACCGTCAGATAATATATGTGAAATGGACTCTCTCCACTATATTCATCAAATGTATTCTCTTCCATAAAAAGGTCCGACTGAGGCCATAATTTATTCCCATTTTCACCCTTTTCACATTCAAGTCCATTTCCTATTCCATAATAATTTTCATAGCCAAGATAGGGTCTGGAAATGTTCCTGTTGTAGTATGTATATTCATTATTATGATATGCTGCTACATAATACCCCTCTTCCTTAAGCTCATTTCCTAGACAAAATGGCATATAGTTACCCTGATAGCCAATCTTTTCCATACTTAGATATCCACCACTTTTAGGCATATTTCCGGTAAGATTGGCGTATTCTCCACCAAGTGTTGAACCATACCAAAGTGGTGTATAGAAATTGGTAAAATAGAATCCCTCCTGACTCATCCTGTAAAGCTCAGGAGTAATCTCCCTGTCAATCACATATCCATCAAAGCCCTCGGCAACTATAAATATAAGGTTATAGCCTTCAAACATCCCGGTGTAATCATTGGTATAGGTAGGCTGGGTAGAAGTAATATATTTGGTAAGCTCAATAACTGAGCTATTATCAGTGACCTCTGACATCCTGGAAAGATCTATATCCAGCTTTTGCGGGGTATAAGCCTTCATTTCTTCAGTAGTTTCACTATCAGGAGTTTCATCCTCATCCCCGGCTTCTGCGTCATTCTCAGCATTATTATTTACACCAGAACCCTCTTCACCATCTAAACTATTTGTATCAGAACTATTTGTATCAGAACTGGTATTCCCATCCTGGTCTTGGATTAATTGTTCTTCCCCATAATCATTTATATTATCAGCCCTCTCATCCAGATCGAATTCACCCATTTCAAAATCTGTATCAGAACTATTCTCTCCTTCAGAATTCCTCTCAAATATCATATACTTACCATCCCTGATAAAAGTCTCCATAAGACCCAGCTTTTGGACTGAAAGATTGACTGAGGAATAATTTTTTATAAGGTCCACAGGAGAATTTTTATTATCCCCCTGCATATTAAAAAGTAGAACTAGATATACTATTCCACAAATAAAAATTGAAACATTTACCATATACATTTCCCATTTATGAAGGGAATAATCTACCCAGAATATACATAAGAAAACTACAAATGCATATAAGAGAATAATCAGGATAAACGGAATAATCTCCTGGCCTATACCCTTAATAATGGTTTCCTTAAAGTCAAAGGCCTGGTTAGCCAGCCTTCCTGTAGCTGAAACCGACCAGTAGTTCTTAAATACACTACTGTAAATCAGCTGAATTAGTGCATATATAGCAAACATGATTGAAAAAATTATTGATATAATCTTACCAGCCTTTTTAGGTAATAAGGAAATGATAATTCCCAGGAAGAAGCCAGCCAGAGCTGAAAAAAAGCATTTATTTAATATATAATAAATATCAAATTTAAACTTAAATAATGAAAAAACAAGCTCCGTAAGAGCAAGAAAAACAGCAAAGAATCCCTCCGGACTCCTAGCTGCTTTTTCAATTCTTCCATATTCTGTTTTATATCCTTGTTTGATAATATTTGTCATAATTATATCACCAAATTTGCCAAAGGGGTCAGACCCTTTTGGTAAAATCAATTGCGTACAATCAAATTTGCCAAAGGGGTCAGACCCTTTTGGTAAAATTTTAGATAACAACATTTGCTATGAAATGCCCATTTTCAATTCTATTGACGTAAACTCCATCATACCTTGAAACCACATCTCTGACACTAACTGTTCCAAGTCCGTGATTAATTTTATCTTTTTTGGTGGTAACAAGAATTCCGGTAGAAGGTATTTCCTTAAGAATAGTTTCGTTTTTTATGTAAATACCAAGTTTATCACCTATATTTTTAACCTTTACATAAATAACTTTATCCTTCGCATCTATTTTTTCACAGGCTTCCATAGAATTTCTAATAAGGTTATAGAAAATTGTACAAAGGTCAAATTCTTTTATATCTTCCCTTACATTGCAGAAGCCATCGAATTCAAACTTAATTCCTATATTCTTCATTTGTTGTACCTGATCATTAATTACTGAATCTACAGCGTTATTACCAACGTATTTATAGGCTACAAGGGAATTGGTTTTCTCTTCCATATCAGACAAATATTGCAAAATTTTATCATCAGCATTTTCATTTGCATACTCTCTAAGAGCCACAATATGCCCTCTTATATCATGCCTGATTTTCCTTATTTCATTATAATTCTTAAGAAGCTCCTCAAAATATTTTTCCTGGGTTTCCAGCATATATTTATAACTGTTTTCCTTACGTTTTAAGGTTTCATTTTTCCTCATAACGTATCCCTGCCAGAATATGATAGCTACAAAAATAATATGCATTATTATAAATGCAGCACCCATAACAATATAAAATTTGTTCGAAATAGTATTTCCTCTTGCCATTGCATTAATTGGAGGAACTATAATTAATATTCCTATACCAAATATAATAATTACAACCAGCTGCCAGGGATATAAAGAAAAATTTGATTTCTTTTTTATCAATATATTAACTATGATATGATATATAAATGGAATCAAAAGTCCAATCATTCTAGATACTATTGAATGAGTTGATTCATACATACCAGCTCCATTATAAGAGCCATCCATTATAGTCGCAACTTGTTCGAATAAACCGATTCCAATGTCCATAATTATCCATGATGCTATAACAGATAAAATGCGCATATAATATTTTATTTTTTTATCCATTACAAAAATCAGCAGTAAGGCACAAATATTTGGCATTAGCTTATAAATATTATAATAATCCACAAAAGCATAACAAAATAAACATATTCCAAGTGAAATCACAAGCCATATCGGAACTATAATTTTATTTTTTTTAATAGGAATAGAAAAGATGACTGTAATACATAATATGTAACTTAACAAATCAATCAGACTATTTCCCCCCACCCATAAATAATCTCTCATGAATTCAATTCCTCAATCAAATACCTCTGATATTCTTTTTTTAACGTTGCTAAATAACTTCTTCCTATAGGAAATACAGTATCATTTTTTAAAAAAACTTGAGTAGAACTAATTTTCTTAACATAACCAAGATTTATAATATATGATTTATGAATCCTGACAAATGGGTTGCCATTTACCTGTTCTGCACATTTCTTTAATGTACATGTAATTGTTCTCTCTTCCTTATTTGTAATTAAGATTATATAATTAGAGACTGCTTTAATGTATATAATATCAGATTTTCTAAATAAATTATTAGAATCCATATCTGAAAATTCTATAAAAGAATCAGAAAGCATTTTATTATATAATTCTCCAAGCTTTTTATATATTTTATCCTTATCCAAAGGCTTTACCATAAATCCAATGGGTTTATATCCAAAGGCATCTTCAATCAATTCTACATGACAGGATATAAATATAATTCTGTGAATATTAGGCATTGACTCAATACGTTTCATAGTTTCAATACCATTAATTCCACCCATCTCAATATCCAGAAAGAGCAAATCTATATCTTTTTCATTTTCATTTAATATATCTTCTCCAGAATAGTATGAGGTAAACTCGTATTCCACACCTATTTCCTGAAAAAAATCATTACAATAAGATTCTATCAGTTCATGATAACTATGATCGTCATCACATACAGCAATACTTATCAGTTCAGAATCCATAATATATCTACTTCCTTTTATTAGTTAAAAACCATAAAATTTACTTTATCATATTTGTGTTAAAACAACAATGACTTGTCTACTATTAAATCCTATTTCGGCATTTTGCTTACTTATATTTGAAAATATAATCCATATTTTTTATTTTTATGTACAGATTTACCTTAAAACATGTCGTTTACTAAATAATCATGTCGTTCACTAAATAACTATTACATTTTTTTTAGTTTTAATGTAAAATATGGGCCAATTTTATGCGAACAAGTTTTAAACAAAGGAGGGGAAAAAAGATACTTTATAATATACTTAACTGGATATTAAATACTGGGGATAGACCTTATTGTCAGTTAATTATATCCAATCCGTTAAACAAACAAAAAAGACTTAACAAACAAAGCAAAGCGTTTCAAAGTTAAGTCTTTTTTGCCAAAAGGGACCCCTTTGGTAAATTAGATTGTAATTGTCATTAAATTATCATCTGTAAATGTAATTTCCTTATCAACTCCTTCAATGCTGATCTTATAATCTCCCTTGAAGGCATCTATTGTGATGCAGCCCTCAGAATCTGTGGTAACTGTGGTATCGGTCCACCACTCTTCCTTCACAAGCTTCTTAAGCATCTTATATGAAGGCTTAAGTGAATTATCAAGTCTTATATATCCGCTTGGAGCCTTGAGCCATGCACCGTCTCTATAATCCCAGGTTGTAATGGCTTCAACTAGAGGATGGGCAAAGAGGATTCGGTACATTTCCTCAATTTCCCTGGCCTGTCTTTCCTCTCCCTCAGGAGTACTTGGCCACTCATCAACCTGCCAGTCATTCAGATCAACAATATGAGCCGGCATGATTTCTCCAGAAATAAGAGTATTTTCTGTAAAATGTATCGGCAGGCCAAATGATGAAAATCTATCTAATACTTCTTCAAGCTTCTCTTTTCCCCAATAGCCCTGGTGCTGATGGGACTGAATTCCTATGGCACTAATTGGAACTCCGGCATTCAGACATCCATCAATAAGGATTTCATAGTTAACTGATGTATTGAAATCATTTAATAAAAGTGTGGCTTCCGGATTAGATTCATGAGCCTTATCGAAAACAGTCTTGATAAGACCAACTCTTCCCTTTTCCTTACAGATTCTTGTAATGGCATTATCATACTTATCAAATATAGGCATGATAACAACTTCATTTATAACATCCCACATATCAATTACGCCCTTAAAACCAGAAACCTCTCTATCGATACGTTCCAGCTGTTTCTGCATAATTGTCTCGTTATCATAATTCATAAGCCACTTAGCACACTCAGTATGCCAGCAGAGAGGATGGCCCTTAACTCTTACCCCCTTACTCTTCAGATATTCAGCAGTTTTCATAAGTTTATCCCTGTTAGGCTTACCCTCTTCAGGTTCGTACTGTCCCCAGTAGAATGGCAGAGTTCCATAATTGAATATCTCAAGCCAGCTATCAGTGACTTCCTTATATTCTTCCTTACCCTCAAAGGCATAAGGGATAAAGTCAAATGCACCGCATCCGAAAAGAAAACTATGATTAGTCTGTTTCACCGCTACTTTCTTATTAACAAGTGCTACTCCATTTGCATCCTTAAACTGTAATTTTTTACTTACTTTTCTATGTGATATATCCATCTTAGCTACCTTCCTTCCAAAAATACTATTACCTTCATAAGCTATTTTCTTAAAGATAATATATAAAACACAGAAATAGTAGAAAGATATTATTAAATACTGCCCATTTTTTGTCATATCTTTGGGGCTATATCTTTGGGGCTATTTATTTTATTGCATTTAGATTTTAGCTTTTATGCTATCAAATGCCACAAAAAAGCAAAAATAGCAAAAAATTGCATAAAAGAAGTCAATTTTTGATTAGTTATCAAAATAAATAAAGCGTATATTACTAGCTTGAAATAAATTTTAATTGAGGAATTATAAAAGATGTTTGAAAATACTACAAAAAAACGTACAACTGATATGACAGTCGGAAGTCCGATAAGACACCTGATTCTATTTTCTATCCCTGCCCTTATCGGAAATATCTTCCAGCAGGTTTACAATCTGGCCGATTCAATCATAGTCGGAAAATTTTGCGGGGCAAATGCACTTGCCGCAGTCGGCGCTACCTTCTCTATTACATTTTTCTTCTTTGCATTATGTAATGGTATAAGCAGCGGCGGCGGTATTATCGTGTCTCAATTTTATGGAGCCCATGAAGAGGGAAATGTCAAGAGAGCCATAGTCAATACCGGCTTTATCATGCTTATAGTCCCCCTTATCTTCGGTACCACCGGATTTATAACTGCTCCATACATACTTAGGCTTCTTTCTACCCCTGATGAAATCATGGCAGATTCAACTATGTATATCAGATTTATGTGTGTAGGCCTTCTTTTTACTTCTATTTATAACTTTATATCAAATGTATTAAGGGCCCTGGGAGACTCTAAGACTCCACTTTACTTCCTTATACTTTCTACAATTATAAATGTAATCTTCGATGTAATATTCGTTTATTCATTTGAAATGGGAATTCAGGGCGCTGCACTGGCCACTATAATTGCTCAGTTCATATCTGCCCTTACAAGCGGTATATATGCATATGTTACTAATCCGGTATTTAAAATAGAAAAGAAATATTTTGTTATATCCTCTAAGATTTTAAAGAAAATAATAAAACTGGGAGTTCCAATGTCACTTCAGTTCGCTATGATAGCCGTTTCTTCAATGGCTGTTCAGAGAATCGTAAACTCATATGGAACAACAGTTGTAGCTGCATTTACAGCAACAAACAGAATAGAGCAGTTCATACATATGCCATATACAACTCTGGGAGCATCACTATCAACCTACTGTGGACAGAATTATGGAGCCAAGAAATATGATCGTGTACTTACCGGATACAAAAAAGGACTGGTCATCATGTCCGGCATAACAATATTTATGCTCCTTGTAATGCAATTATTCGGTGGAACCATCACTTCACTCTTTGTGTCAGACCCTGAGGTTATAGCTCTTGGAAAAACTGGACTTCAGATAACTAGTCTTTTCTATTTTTTACTTGGACTTATATATGTTGTAAGAGGCGTACTGACTGGAACAGGCGATGCTTTCTTTGCACTTTTTAATGGTATAGTTGAAGTAATAGGTAGATTCACAATTCCAATTTTCATGACTTCATATCTTGGAATGGGTGCAAGAGGAATCTGGATCTCAGCCGGTGTTGTATGGGCAATCAGTGGTATAACCGCATGGTTCCGTTACTACTATCATTTCCAGAAGAAATATTTTCCTAGGCAGGTTTCTCATATAGAACCAGTCCATGCATCTGCAAGTCACAAATAAAATAACAAATAAAATATAAAAAGCAGCCAGCATTATATATCATTTATCTGGCTGCTTTATTAATTTACTCTATATACAGTTCATCTTACTGCTTCACGTATTTTGCCTTATATACAATCCATCCTACTTCTTCACACAATCAGCTTTGTTTATACAATCTTTTCTTCTTCTTCATATAATCAGCTTTGTTTATACAAGCTTTCCTTCTTCTTCATATAATAATTTTTATTCATACTATTCACTGATTACTATATTTATAAATGTTATGTATCATCCCTACTGGGCCACATATATAGTAATTTCAAATTCCGTACTAACTGTTGTATCCGGCGGAATACTCTGTCTCACAACTCTGCCTGATTCCATGTCAGCTGATTCCTCATATTTAACTACAATATTGAGAAATCCCATATCTTTAAGCTTTGTAACCGCTCCCTCTTCAGTAGCTCCAACTACATCCGGCATATAAAGATGCATGATCTTTTGTTCTTCTCTCTTCAATACAATTGTTACAATTTCAGGATAATTATTAATTCTGGCCGGAAAAAGGCTATTTCCAAGTCCTCTACTGATAATCATAGTAGAATTTCCGTATGTTTTTTCACCCTCATCCAGCTCTGGGAAAAACTGAAAATCAGCAGATACAAGACCGCCTTTCCCTGGAATTCTAATCTGTCCCCCATGATTATGACCTGAAAGAACTAAATCTGCGCCGCCCTCTACATAGCTATTTATATATTTAGGCTCATGGGCCAGAACCACCATAAGTTCATCCGGGGCCGTATCTCCAAGATTACTGGTTCCCTGGGACATTTCAGAAACCCCTGAAAGCTTTACACCTCCCAGATCAATAGTCTTATCATCAATATATAAAACTCCGTAGGACTCTATAGTCTTAATAAAATCCTCAAACCTTTCAGGATTCTTCTCTATAAGCCATTCCTCATGATTTCCAGTAATATAGTAAACAGGGGCAAGCTTCACTGCACCCTCAAAAAACTCCTCTGTTATCCCATAATTCGTATGCATGGAATCAACTGCATCACCTGTTACGACAATAATATCAGGATTTTCTTTCTTTATTTTATTAAGAAGAATTGTCTGTCCCGGCCCAAAAATCTGGTTATGGAGGTCTGATACCTGTACTATCCTGTATCCATCCATTTCTGCTGGAACCAGGATACTTCTATACTCATACTGTGTACTGACCAGATGATAATTACCATATAGAATAAATACGATACATAGCAAATTCAAAACCAAAAGTATTGGAACACTTATATAGAACTTAGGCTTTCTTATCTTATGACGAAAGACCAGCATTCCAAGTCCGGCTCCATATACACCACCCAGGACAGCCACAAGAATCAGTCTGGATTCTGGTATCCTGTACTCATCTTTCTCGGCCCTTTTCTTGTCTATGCCATATATGATAAATGCAATAATATTTATAATTATCAAATAATATACCAGTATCATCTCTTTATTCCTAATTTAAAAAGTATTTGAGCCATTTATTTATTCTTAACAGCTTTCTTATTGATATTTTCCTTTATATCTGCATTCTTAACAACCTGCTTATCTTTAGCACTCAGCTTATCGATACTTTGTTTCTTCAGCACGGCTAAATCCTTAAGAATATACCTTCCTAATTACAGATTCATTTTCTTACTTATCATAATACAGCCATAAGGCCGCTATACCGATGATAAAACTACCCTACTCCCTTAATAATAACAAATGCGCAACATTTTTTTATTTCCCTATACAATAAATTATTTTATCATACAAAGGAAAAAATTACAGAAAGTTTAAAAAAATTAATGATGCCATTTATATTCTTTGCAATGAAAATGAGAATGATAAAATGAGCTATCTCATATGTAATACGAGATAGCTCATTTTTATTTAATATCCCCTATATAATTAATCATCATGAAAATTATAAGTAGCTCCATTATCAAATGTATGATAATAAATTGTAAAGCTATCTAACCCATCAGATTTATATTCCTTCTTATCTGATTTTATATAATCCTTAAATTTAGAAAGATTTAGAAATTTAGGGTAACTAAGCAATACATAGATTATCGTATCATTTTCAGCATCCATGAGAGCATATTCATACACACTGCTATAGCCATCACTTGCTATATATGAAGGATAATTATACATTGATTCATCATATTTTATATAGGTTTTCACCGTATCTGTTATAACATCGTCATATGTATAATTATTTATGGTACATTCAATCTCAGATAATCTTTTTTCCTCCAGCAGATAGTCTTCATGACTATAATGAGCCTTCAAAATTATATATGCATCCGAATCCAGCACTCCATATTTTAAATGAAAATTATATTCCCCATCCAATATCTTATCAGTATCATCTGGAAATGTTAAAAGGTCCGAGTTTAGATCATTCTCATATTGTTCAACAATTTCCTGCTTATTATAATTATCCAGTCCAGATACATTTTTATGTTCCAGCCCAAATAATTCCAGTATTATCACTCCTGCAAATACACATACCACAACAATGTATCTTAAGGCTACTACTATCAGCCCTATAAGAGTAATCTTAACAGCTATAGCAAAGCCTTTCTTTTTAATTATTTTTTCCAGAAGGCCATTAACATGTAAGGTTACAACGACTAATGCAATCAGGGCGATAAATGACACTATAATAGCGGTAAATCTAACAAAATTCGACTCATATACAGTACACTGAAGCACTATTCCTATAGTTAATAGAACACTTCCTATAATACCGATAAGCCTTACAAACTTTAAGAGCCTACTTTTTTCACTTGAGGCATAATCCGCCATTTTTTCAGCTACTTCAACTACATCCTCATTCATCATCTCACTTTGTCCAGCCCCACTATCAATATCTGCAGTAGAATCGTGGGAATTGCTCAGTCTTTCACCATCTATTATCTCTCTCACATCAACATCATAAAAATTAGCAATATCTACTAATAGAGATATATCTGGCATAGTATTTCCAGTTTCCCACCTGGATACTGATCTTCCTGAAACTCCAAGTTTATCTGCAAGTTCTTGCTGAGTTATTCCCTTTTCTTTACGCAGTTCTTTCAAAAACTTTCCAGTTTTAGCCTGGTCCATCCTGGGCTTCCTCCTTAATTAATTAGTACATCCACCTAGTCGAATATTTTCTATCGAATGTATCTTCTTTTAAAAATATCCCCTTAAGCAAACATCCACCTGCAGTATAGAATGAGCTTACCTCAGATGTATACGACACAAAGTGAGAAAATGCCGTATTTTAGCCTATTAGACACATCTGTCTAATAAATATCATATATGATACGACCGGTTTTATCCCTCATCGCACTTAATTTATATTTCTTTTCAAGCTGTCAGAAATCTTAATGTCATCATTTAAGCATTTTTTCTATCCATTCATCCTCCACGCCAGGAAGAATTTTTTTGAAATGCTTAAACAGTCTTGCATAGGATTCCTCGGGTGTCCGCTTATAAACATTATTAACAAACATCTTTCCGAAAAACTTTTCGGGTGTTGAATATTCCGCTATCCCCCATCCATACTCGTTTCCCATCTTGTCTGTTTCA
Source organism: Eubacterium sp. (assembly GCA_024696635.1). Taxonomy (GTDB): domain Bacteria; phylum Bacillota; class Clostridia; order Lachnospirales; family Lachnospiraceae; genus Eubacterium_Q. Next base: position 19,516 of record JAILGP010000075.1, read on the forward strand.
TATTTGAAATCCGAAATAATCACATAACACTGTTTCTCAAGTCTGTTTATGCAACTGTCAAACCCTTTACGTCCGCCCTTACGATAGTCTCCAAGCTTCTTGAGTGGTTTGGAAAAAATGGGTGCATTGACATCAATCAGTTCATATAAATCCTTATCCTGAAACTGAGCTAGCCCATCCTCAAATCTTGCATCAAAATCATATCCATCTCTTCGAAAGTTTGCAAAGTCCGTAAACCACTTGGCACTTACATACATTGCCTTTCCTCTCAGAAACTTTCCATAAGCACATTTCGCTCTTTGTATGACCGGTCCCTTCCATTCCCAGGCATCCCAGAATCCGTTACTATCATCATACCAGTGTCCCGGTGCGATATGTTCTTCAATGGAAAAGCCTTCTATCTCATTTTCAAAGAAAGGAACAAATCCCACCTCGTCAATAAGACTCATCAGATCTTCCATAGAATCAATTTGAAAATTATCAAAAAATGTCATAACTTTATTTCCATACTTATTTTCAGCTTCTGCCGTTTTCCCACGGTAAAACTTTATTTAGAGCATAAGAAAAGCCGTCCTAACCCTAGCAAGTAAACGACGGCTAATCTTATTACTAAACAAGCTTGCCGGATTGGGTGATGTGCACTCACCCTCCAACTACCTCGTTAAGTAAATTATATATTTCGCAGCAAAAAAATGTCAATGGCATTATTCTGTCATCAGCTCCGTTACAGAAACCTATTTAACCTTACCTGCTGAAATTTTTCGATAATTTTACAGAAGTGAGTCGTCCACCTCAATTTCAAATGGCAATCTGTTCAGGATATCCTTATCCATATCAATTCCTGGATAAACCTCAATCAGCTTAAGTCCCTTGTCACCAAGTTCGAAAACACATCTCTCTGTTACATAGATTACGCGCTGTCCGTTTTTCTTTGCTCTCTTTGCAGAGAAGCTGATACTCTTAATTTCATTTACAAATTTATCTATGGAACCTTCGTTCTTGATAATAATATTTCCATCATCCTCTTCAACGCTAAGGCCCTTAGTATTAAATGTCATACAGAACACAACGGTCTTTGTTTTTGCAGTGATATTTGCAAATCCACCAACACCGGCAAATGCACCAGGTCCCTTGTGAGCATTTACATTTCCATACTTATCTACTTCGATTCCACCCATGAAACATATATCAAGTCCACCATTGTTGTAAAGGTCGAACTGATTTGCCATATCGTAGATTGAATCTGCTCCGATAACCGCTCCAAATACCTTTCCTGATGCAGGAAATCCACCGACTCCACCAGACTCAACTGTAAGAGTAATCTGTTTCAGAAGTCCGTTTTCTCGTGCAAACTTAGTAACTGACTCTGGAATACCGACACCGATATTTACAATATCATCTGGCCTTAATTCCTGAGCAGCTCTCTTTCCAATGATGTTGGCACTGGAATTCACAACACTCTTTGTCATGGTACGCTTCTCTAGCATTTCAGCCCAGTCATTCCACTGAGAATATGGAATCTCAAAGCTACCTGTCAATGACTCATAAGCCGCATGTCTTGGTTCTGGCTTAATAGGCACGATAGCATCCACCAGACAACCAGGAATGATTGTGCTGTGTGGTCTGGAAGGTCTTACCACAAGGCGGTCAACCTGAACGATAACCTTTCCACCATTTGCCTTAACAGCCTGACAGATTGAAAGTGCATCACCAGCTGTAAACATATCTTCAAATGAAATATTACCCTTCTTATCTGCACAGGTTCCCTTGATTATAGCTACATTTATCTTTGGTAACTTGTAGTAAAGAAACTCCTCTCCGTCCAGCTCAACATATTTTACCAAAGATTCATCCTTGGAAATGTTATTGATCCCTGGACCTTCAAGTCTTGGATCCACGAATATATCAAGACCTACCTTTGAAAGTGCACCTGGAAGTCCACCCGCCTGTGCTCTTAATGCATGTGATATACAACCAAGAGGAAGATTGTATGCTTCAAATCTATCTTCCAATACCAGCTTCTTTGTGCTATACATAGCACCAAAATGTCCACAGATGATTTTATCCACTGCTCCATCACGGATATATCCTTCAGCAGCTCTGTTCTCATCCCATACACCAAATCCTGCACTGGAAACACAGGTAAGATGTTTTGGTGAACCAGTATTCTTATACCTCTCATATAATGCTTCATGAAGTTCAACTGGATTATCAATACCCAGAAATGAATTATATGCTATAACATCTCCATCCTTGATTAAGGTCATTGCCTCATCAGCTTTAAGTATCTTAAACATAAACAACCTCTTTTCAAATTCAATAAGTCCCCATAATGTATTGACATTATTTCACATTTATCATATAGTGACAAGTCTTTAATCCTTAATAAATATTCTATTGCAACTGATTAATCTTACTCAGAAACTTACCATCCCTGCTCATCTAAAAATCTCTGAAGACCTTCTCGTCTTATCCTTTCATCATCAGTTCCAAACTCAGACATTTTATATTCACCTGTTATATTTCCGTCTTTTAAGTAGATCACACGATTTCCGCAAAAGGCAGTCGCACTATACCTTTGCTATAAAAAGTTCAACAACAAAACCACCATCATTATAGTAGTCAATATCACCATGCTGTTTTTCCATATACCATTTTACGAGATACATTCCCAGGCCATATCCGGGTTTTTCCTTACTTTCCTTACCTCTATAATACTTATTGGTGATAAGAGGAAGGTCCTCCTCTGAAACTCCGGGGCCCTTATCCTGAATCTTTAACTTAATAAATCTTTGATTATCACCTCTATCTACATTTTCAAAGGTTACATATATATCGGTTCCTGCGTATTTGTAGGAATTAGAGATTACATTATCGATTACCTGCTCCATTCTAAGCCTATCAATAAAAACAAGGCATTCAGGGATATGATTTGTCAGGATAATATTACCGTAGTCTTTAAGCTTCAGGAATGTCTCTTCTATCACAGTTGATACTGTTTCCTCCGGAGAAACCTTTATGCCCTCCAGGTCATCCAGATTCGCATGAAATACATCCTGGACCAGACTATTTATTGTTTCAGACTTGTTCATGATATAACCATTTTTCTCAATCAGGTCATTAACTCCACCAATCAGATTCTTTTTTTCATAGCTTATATCCTGTTCCTCAGTTTCTTCAAGTTCCTTTAAATATCTCTTTAGTCTAACATCAAGAACCTCACAGGTAGCCTTAATAGTAGCAACAGGAGTTTTAAGGTCATGGCTCATTTCACCCACCAGCTCTCTTTTAGCATTATCTGCTTCCATTTCCCTTATTTTAGAAGCCTTCAGTTCCTCGCGCATAAGATCAAAACTTTCTGTAAATGTACCAAACATATTATCTTTATGAATAGGAAGCTCGACGTCCAGATTTCCTCTTGCAATTTCTGCGGCGAAATCCTTCATTTCCATAACAGGCTTTATTTCCTTAATATATACCAGCCAGAGAAATATCAAACCAATTATAAAAATGACGCTCCAAAAAATGATCATATACACCAGAATCTGCCTATGTTCGCCCTCTATACCAGATAAAACACTGTCCCACATTTTCCTGTAAAGTCTTAATTCCTCATCGGTATAATTTTCCACCATAATATTACTTATGGTGATTTTCTTATACAGATATACCATTATAGCCAGACATCCAAGCATTAAAAAAACATATGCCAGGACTACTTTTTTATATATTTTCATAATATTATTTCAGCTCCAAAATATATCCCGTACCCCATATCGTCTTGATAAATTCAGGATTATTAGGATTATCTTCTATCTTTTCTCTAAGCTTTCTTATATGAACATTTAGAGTCCCATCAGAATAAAAGGTATCCCCCCACACTTCATCAAAGAGTGTATCCTTATCAACTATTGTATTCTTTCTCTCATATAAACATTTCAGGAGCTCAAACTCCTTAGCTTTAAGGTTTATTCTTTTTCCTCTTAATATAAGAGACATGGTCTTAGGATCCAGGCTCATAATCTGATTCTCACCGGGATCTTGATCAATTGATTCATTCTGGCCTATCTTATCATTTCCCTGCTTTGTATTATTACTTTCAAGTTCCTTAATCTGCTGGACTCTCTTAAGATTGACCTTAACTTTAGCCAGAAGCACTGAAAGGCTATAAGGCTTCTTTATGTAATCGTCACCACCCACGCTCAGGGCTATCAGCACATCATCATCACTCTGTCTGGCGCTGATAAAAAGGATAGGGATCTGATAATCCTCACGAATAGTTTTGCATACATCAAAGCCCAGACCATCGCCCAGATTGATGTCCAGGAGAATTATGTCGCAGGTATTTTCCTTCAGAAAAGCATAACAAGACGCAGCACTCTCCACATACTGCGTCTTAACATCAAACATCTCAAAATATTCAGCTGTCATCTTGGCAAGCTCTGTCTCATCATCAACTATCAGGCAGTTATAATGCATAGCAACATCCTCCTCATACCCCATAGACAGATTTTATCATATATCCAAAATGTGTCAAATAGCTCTGGGCAAATCGACACATTTCCCTCTACTCTTCGGTGATCATCTCCACCGGTATCAGTTTGTTGATTTTTCGTCCTGCCAGGGCGGATGTGATAAGGGCGATTCCTATGATTCCTACAACCACAAGCACGATCCAGGTAAAGGACAAGGTAAATGCAATCTTTTGAATACCCATATAGGAAAGTACCAGTTTAACCACATTCTTTCCTGCCTCTTTTGAAAGAAGGGCGCCGATCAGACAGCCGGTTATAACAGCCGGAAGATTTGTCAGTGCAATCTGGCTTACAAGCTCCCTGGATGTCATTCCAAGAGCCTTACTTATTCCGTATCCTCTATATTCCCTTGAAATCTTAGCTCGGATTATAAGAGACTCAACAAATATAACTATAAATATGGTAAGTATGGATATGAACATACAGACCATTTTCATTGAAGCAGACAGCCCATCTATTGTAGACTTCAAAAGATCCTCAGAATTTGACACAGTTAAACTTAGTCCATTATCTTCATTAAACCTATCCACTGTTTTTTCAAATTCTTCGTAACTTACACCTTCTTCCAATGTAGTGAAATAATTATACGTACTTATGTCCAAACCCAGTCTTTGGGCTCCTTCCAGATTTAGGGTAAGGGTTGTTCCGGCATTCATCATACGCTGATTAATACCTGTTACCAGATAATCTTTTTCCGTCTTTCCGAAACTCAGCTTAACCACATCTCCTACTTTTATATCCATTATATCTGCAACTGCCCCGGTAACCATTAGTTCATTCTCTTTCTCAGGAAAACGCCCTTCAACCATGACTGTATTCTGGGTATATTTAAAATCGTCATTGATTATAGTACTATACTTCTGCTCCAAGCCTTTATAGGAGATATTGACATTACTCATCACTTGAACCAAAACATTGTCTACTCCCTCAAGCTTTCTTATTTCTTCCTCATGTCCTGCTTCTCCGTATATGCCTGCATCTCCAAATTCAAAGCCCATATACTGAAATGCTCCTTCCGGATTAAGACTAAAATTCTCCATAAGTCCAAATCCCAGTAATGTGGAAATGGTAAGTACTACCATAATTAAGCATAATATAACATTTTTCTTAAAGCCTCCAAATGTATCCTTCAGGGATAGCACTACGGAAACGGGCAGGCTGCATCCTTCAAAGGCAAAGTAATTCTTCTTAAAATTATGAGTATTGATGCCGCCTCTCAAAGCGTCAAGAACAGTTATTTTATTATATTTCCTGCTGATCATTCTGACTGTTACAAAAATCAGTAGTAATATAAAGATTGCAACCATTAATGGAAGGATTAAACTTTTGCTTCCTTCGGCTGTAATTCCCAGGAGGCCGGTAAAGAAAATATCAAACCCGGGATATGATAGATATCCGGCACCGATACCCAGTATAACAGCCACTCCGCCGACCAGCATAAGCTGGGTGGTAAGGGCCGCCTTAAGCTCCTTAATCGTATAACCACTCGCCTCAAGAATTCCTGTATTCTTCATATTTTTCTGTATAAAATCATTGATACTGAAGGATATAATAACCAAAGCAATCACCAGGATAATAATGGCAAAAAGTATGATCATAGCCATAACAAGTGACGGAAGCATCTGATTGCCCCAACCGATGAGACCCCAATTGACATCTAAAGAAATGTCACTTCTTTTACCGGGATTACCATCCTTATATTCTTCAATATTTTTATTATAGTTTTCAACTATGTCTTTTTCTATTTTATCAAGCTCTGCTCTTTCTGTTTCATCGGACTTACACCTAAATTGAATATCTTTTATTACCGTTCCAATGGGAACATCCTCATCATTATATATCCTGCTATACATTTCATCCGATATATATACCTGATAAACGCTTATTGACATAGAAGAACAAAAATAAGGATTTTCATTGTAGCCTGCTACATTAAATTCATAGATTTCATCTCCAAGCTTCATTTCTAATGTATCGCCAACAGCAAAAATGCTTTTCATGTAAAGAGGTACCAATATATCATTTTCCTTTAAGCTTAGGTCCTCCGGCAGTACATCCATAATAGTGGGATCCTCATCAAAGCTTTCCAGCTGAAATTGATAGCTTTTATATTTTTCCTCCCCCTTTTTTCTATATTCAGCTGTCACATTAAGGGTAGGCATAGCTTCATATTCTTCTATGCCATTATCCTTAATAGCATCCTCCATACAAGCCACGCAATCCTTATCATCACTTAACTGAAATATAATCTTAGGACCGTTTACCTCCTCCAGCTTCCTGTCAAATACTGTGGAAATGCTGTAAAATGCGGAGACGGATAAAAATATTAAAAATGTGGATAGGAAGGTGAGGATGAAAAATGTTATCATATCACCTTTTTGCTTCTTTATATTATTCCTGGCTATAAAAAATAATTTATACATAATGCTCCCTCGCTAATTAATATCTATATAATTTACCATCCCATATCCTGGAGGAAATCTTTAAGTTTTCTGTGTCTTTCGATTGCCTCTTGCTGAGCAGGATTTGCTTCATCCTTATAATCACCAAGATATGGTCCCAGATCACATTCGTCCGATATTACTCCGTCTGAAAGATAGATTACTCTGTTTCCTCTCTCAGCTGCCATAAGCGTATGTGTAACCATTACTATGCTCTGTCCCTCATTATTTAAGTCACTTAAAATGTCCAGAACATTTATAGTATTCTGAGAATTAAGAGCACCTGTTGGTTCATCTGCAAAGAGAACCTCCGGGCTGTTTATAACTCCCCTTACAACAGCAACTCTCTGCTGCTGACCGCCTGAAAGCTGGGTAGGGAATTTTTTATAATCCTGCTCAGTAATCTCAACCTTCTTAAAAAGTTTTTTAGTTTTCTCCGCCAGTGCCGCCCTATCCTTAGTTCTGAGAAGCCCACTGACCATCACATTATCCATGGCACTCATGGAATCATTCAGGTAATTCTGCTGGAAAACAAAGCCTGTATGGTTTCTTCTAAATAGAGCCAGCTTGTCGTTGGAAAACTTGGAGATTTCTATTGCATTTCCAGACTTCTTAAAGTACTTTGAATCATCCTTCACATGGTAGGTTACAGTTCCAAGGGAAGGTCTGTCCATTCCAGAGAGGGCATAAAGCAGAGTAGATTTACCCGAACCCGAATTCCCCATTATTACCGTAAAATCACCTTTATATATATCTAAGTTAAGATTCTTAAGAACGTGCTGCTGCACTGATTCATTTGAAAATGTTTTTGACAGTTCCTTTGCTGTGAGTATTATATCTTTCATTAAAAGCTCCTTTCACTTTTACTTATTATTTCTTGTTATGACTTATTAAGAATATCTCCAAAGACATACCATATCCTTGTGACTCTAATATACATGATATAAATCTTAAAGTCTTAATCTGATTCTTCCTTATTTCTTAAATGATTCTAAATTACTACGCATTCTGAAAATGAAAAAACCTCCGGGAGTCTTTTCCCCCGAAGGTTTTTATACGTTATATTAATAGTTTCACATTAATTATTCTACTACTCTACATTTTTTAATGCTTCGTCCATTGGAACTCGTTTGATTCGATTATAATCCATGAACATTACTACCAGATAAGCTACAAATATAAACACAAATTCTATAATAAAACAATCTGGAGTCATTACATAATTAAACCAGCCTTCCATATCCATGATATAACTTCTAAAGAAGACTCCCATAGCAAAATAACCAACTATCATCCCAATTATACAGGCTATAAATACAACAATAGTTGTTGATGTTAAATAGAGAGAACTGATTTCTTTATTCTCATACCCCAGGATTTTTACCATTGAGATAGCATTTTCATTTTTCTCAATAATAATCTTAGTTAAAAGATATGTAAGTACCGCAGACAATATAACACATACATATTTAAATATTTTCATGTATCCACCAATAGAATGATCCAACTGACGAGATATCTTAAGGATGTCATCCTCAGTGATTGTAGTTGCTATATACTTTTCTTCAATACCTTTTATCTCTTCATTTGCCATGAAACCGGTAAAATAATCTTCATCTTCATCCATTAGTTCCCGGTAATTTTCTATTGGAACAAATACCGAAAGAGAACCTGCATAGTCATAAATGTCCTTAACCTTTAATGTATAAGACTGGTTTTCATATTTTTCTTTAAGTTCAAATGTATCTCCAGTTTCAAGTCCATATTTTTCTGCAAATGATGTGGATACATATACTTCATCTGGCTCTAAATCAGACTGAATATCTATATATTTACTATCTTTCTCTATTCCATATACAGAAATACTTTCACTTCTATCTTTAAATTCATAATCCAGACTCTTCATGGCGAATTTTTCTGCAGAAGCTGTCGTTGTTTTAATCGGATTATCATCATCATCCTCAATAGTTTTAAGTATCACCTGATATTTTGCAAACATCATATCAGTAATATTTTCCTTATAACTATCCAAGGACTTTGGAAATCCAACACAGAAAGACATCATCAGCATAACAAATCCTATTCCGACAACAAGTACAAGATAATTTGGTATATTCTGGAAAAGTATGCGTAGTCTGAATCGTCTAAGGAATGTCCATCTAGGAAGCCTCATCGCTTTCTTTCTCTTTGTTTTCTTAAGGTCATGTCTTAAGAATTTAAGTGGAGATATTCTCATCATCCTTACTATTACAAAAAGATTTATCACAAACATTATAATAACTGGAACGACTGTTGTTTTAACAAATGCATCTGAATTCCAGTAGGTTTCATAAGTTGGCAAACTGTAGCTGTTATAATACATTCCTATTACAACTTCCTTTAATACAGTATAACCAAGTATATTTCCTATAATTGCAGCAAGCAATGTTACCAGCACAGGCATAGTCATATAATGTATGATCAATTCATTTTTAGTATATCCCGATGCTCTAAGAGTACCTATTACTGCCGCTTCCTTTGTTATAGTATTGCTAATGGTTATAGCAAAGATAAATGATAATACTGCTATAAGTATATAAAGCATGATTCCTGATATGGCCATATCTCCGCCCAGGTCATTTTCGGCAAAATGAATAGCCTGATTCGAATAATTAGGAAGGAATCCTTTAACTTCCATATCATTTACAGCGGTCTGGGTAATAAGCGCTTCCATAACATTTTCTGATAGAACCTTTTCCTCTATTTCATCAGCTGGCTTTTTATCATATACCCATGCATAGTTATACTTAATACTTTTATCTATTCTCTCAAATCCTTCATCATTAACCAGCGCAACATTAAAATTAATTGCATCAAACATACTGTCAGTTGGTTTCTCAAACAGAGTACTATAATTAACTAGTGCTATAAGGGCTGTGACCTTAAAATCTTTTCCGGCTACACTTATTATATCTCCAACTTTAACCCCAACATTATCAGCATGCATTCTATCGATTGCTATTTCCGATTCAGTTTTTGGCATATTTCCTTCATGGATACTATATAAGTCTACATCTTTTCTATCTTTATAGATTCTTATCTTGCCATCCTTTTTACCATCCAGATCATTATCTTCTATGGTATCCATATAAAAGTTTTCATATATCTTAATTGGGACAGCCTCATAATCCGGATTGTTCAGATTATACTTATCGACTGCCTTGTCATATTCTTCATTTATAGTTTTTTCAACTTCTTTATAGGCTTCTTCTTTTGCATCTTCTAATATATTGTCATACTCATCTTCCATGAATTTATCATAAGCTTCTTTATAAGCATCTTCATAGTATTCATCTAATGCTTTCTGAAGATTCTCATCGACAATATCCTGAATCTGCTTTTCCTTATCTGTTTCAGATACAGTAACCCCCATTGCCTCATACTGAGCAATCTGGGCCTCTACTCCCTCTGTAGCCTGACTTCTAACTTGTTCTTCTATCCCCTCTTTTACAGCCTTCTCAATTTCTCCAGGTATTTCCTCATCTACAGCTTTTTTTACTTCTTTATCAGCCTCTTTATAACCTTCTTCCAATAAATATTTCTTTATATCAGCCTTCTCACCTTTTTCGAGAGCTTCCTTCATCTCATTGCTGATTTTTTCATCAATCTCAAAACATCCATCTTCCAGATTATATTCAACGGTTTTCTTCTCGGCTGATTTAAGCATGCTATTATTAGCCACATACATACCGGATATAAATCCAATCATAATTATTAAAAATAACGCTATAACCAAATACTTCTGCCATTCACCAAAGAGCTCTCTAGGAACTCTTTTCTTAAGTGGGTTTTTAACCTTATTCATATTTTTCCCTTTCTAAAATCTGCTAATGAGGTTTACGCAGATACCACTCAAGTAACTTACCATTCAAGATTAACTGCAGATATTTTGTTCTCATTTATATTATTATGTCTTACTACTCCGTCACGTAATTTGATCACATGATCCGCCATATTTTTAATTGCCTCATTATGTGTAACCATAATTATTGTATTTCCATATTTATTATTTACTTCTTCTATTAATTTCAGGATTTCTTTAGAAGTATTATAGTCAAGAGCTCCTGTAGGCTCATCGCATAAAAGAATATCAGGATTTTTAACTATGGCACGACCTATTGAAACTCTCTGCTGCTGACCACCAGATAACTGATTGGGAAGTTTATGACGATGTTTATAAAGTCCCAGAGTTTCTAATAGTTCGTCAATATCCAGTGGGTTATCTGAAAGATACGCTCCAACTTCAATATTTTCTTTAACATTGAGATTAGGTATAAGATTATACATCTGGAATACATATCCCAAATGCTTACGACGATACTGGGTAAGTCCTTTTTCTCCCATATCCTCTAACTTGTCACCATTAATTGAAATATAGCCAGAATCTGGATTATCTATTCCCCCTATTATATTAAGTAGTGTTGATTTACCAGATCCTGATGGACCAAGAAGAACACAAAATTCGCCCTTGGACACTGTAAAATCCATACCCTTCAGAACTTCCTGTCTAGACTCACCTGATCCAAATCCTTTTTTTAAATCAACTATTTCTAGAAATTTTTTTTCATCTTCTGACATAATGTCCCTCCTTTATATTATTTAAATTTATGATAAAAAAAGAGACCTGCATGCAAACATACACATACTAAATATTTAGTATGCATATGTTTGCAAGCAAGTCTCGTTTATTACTTATAAACCGAATTACAAGTCTATGAATATGAATGAATTTTCATAATCATTTCAAACCTGCAACTGAGATGACGATAATATAAAACAGTTTATATCACTGAAAACTACTCCCTCGTTTGCTCGTTCAAATTATCATATTTATATATATTTGTCAAATAAAAATCTTTATGAATGTATTATCCTTATAATCAGAAAAGAGTATTCCTATGGAACTTGTACTGATATACTCAACAATCTGGTTCACAAAGTATATCTCCACTATTTGACAAGCCATGATTCCACCTTACTGTCATAAAATCATTACCTCAATTTGTACTTAGTATATTTCCCCCCACAGTACTTGTAGATTTTTCCCTTGCTGACTAGCTTCTTTATTTCGGAATATGCCTGATCCGGAGTTATCTTTAAAAGTTCTGCCACGTCCTGTTTAGTAATAAACCCATCCTGCGCCCCTGCAAGCTTAATAATCATTTCAGGATAAGCAACTCTATCTATACCTGTTTGTCTCACATACTGAATACTTCTATTGTTTTCTTTATACACTTTCACAGAAAGAATATATGATCTTGATTTACCACTTCCTACGCCTTCCACAAGTCCATCTTCAATCAAGTTTTCTATAGCTCCCAGCAGTTTACCCTCTGCCAAATGAGTCATTTCTGCGATACGCTCTATCGTAAGTCGTTTTTCATTCTTTAATAATGAAAGAATCATCAAAGCATAGATTGACAATGGTTTTCCTAATCTATTTTGCTCATCTGCAATAAATTTTGTAAAAGTGTCATCTGCTTTTGCTCTTTGAATGAACAACCTAACATTCGTGCTTGTTGTTTCAGAATAGTCCGGCCAAGGTCTTCCGTATATAATAGAGCCCTCATATATACGGTCTATACCGCGTCCGGTCTTTTCAGCAAGTCCAATTCGTTTTAATGCATCTGCAAGTGCAGGATTTTTACCATGAGGTTCTACAGTTAGTAAGTTTTCTAATGTCACCCCGTCAATAAACCCACCAGGGCTGCTTATAGTCATTCCCTCATCATCGATCAGCACCCTCACAGTTCCCAACATGGTATAATCCCTGTGACAAAAAGCATTAATCAATCCCTCACGAAATGCTGCTTTGTCAAATTCCGGCAC
>JAILGP010000124.1 GCA_024696635.1 Eubacterium sp.
TGTTTGCATCACATATCGCTTATTCTTATGCATGCATAAATAAAAAGTATAGATATAAATAATACTCAATCTATTGTATATGATATTCCTAAACGGAATATCGTGATATTAATATTATTCATTAGCGAGATATTTGTCAATAGATTACACTGTTTTCATGGAGGGGATGTTGTGGAACTGAAAAATATGATAAAGGATTTATCGAATCTAGGGTGCAAAAATGAATATGGGGATGTTGCTATAAAACTATATGAAACAGGCAAAAGAGAAGAGCTGATCCTGTATCTGAAAAAATGTCGATGTAGTCTTGTGGATGAGATGCATGAAAGTCAGAGAAGGGTTGATAAAATCGATATTTTGATCAGAAAAGTAGAAAAAGAAATATATTAATGTCCGGAAGAAAGAAACAAGAGATGAAAATATTTAGAATATGTAATTTTAAATCACTCAGTACTAAAACTATATTATTAAGTTTACTGATGCTAATGCAGAGTATAGCTTTATCTGCATGTGCAAATTCACCAGATGATAATTTGTCAGTAAATAAAGAAAATATAGTAGAAGAAAATACGATAGAAGAAAATACGATAGAAGAAAAAAAGACAGATTTAGAAGATGTAGTAGGGGGAGAAACAAAAGTGAACGACGAAATAGAATCGAATAAAGAACCCCAAGTGAGTAACAAAATAAAAAAGAATGAAGAACAGAATATGGTGCTGAAGATAGGTGACACAAGCGTTGATGTAACCTGGGAAGATAACGATTCAATCAAAGAATTGAATAAGCTAGCGGAGTCAGGGCTTTCAATATCAATGTCAATGTATGGAGGATTTGAACAGGTTGGTTCTATAGGACAGAGTATTACCAGAAATGATGTTCAGATGACAACACAATCCGGTGACATAGTGCTTTATTCTGGAAATCAGCTGGTTGTTTTTTACGGAAGTAATTCCTGGAGTTATACAAAACTGGGAAAGATAAATCTTTCAGAGAAAGAACTTGAAAAGTTATTGGGAAATGGAGATGTTACGATAACACTAGTTTTAGAATAAAAAGTAAAATATGAATAAAAAAGGAGAAGAACGATGATCAAGAAAGAAGAACTTACATTAGTAACAGAGTGGGATAAGACATTTTCTAAGAGCGATAAGGTGGAGCATAGCAAGGTTACATTTGTGAATAGGTATGGTATTACACTTGCTGCAGATATGTATGTACCAAAGGATGCACAGGGAAAACTTCCTGCCATAGCAGTTTCGGGACCATTTGGTGCAGTTAAGGAACAGTGTTCAGGACTGTATGCGCAGACTATGGCGGAAAGAGGTTTTCTAACTATAGCTTTTGATCCTTCATTTACTGGAGAGAGTGGTGGAAATGTAAGATATATGGCGTCTCCTGATATTAATACAGAGGATTTTATGGCTGCTGTTGATTTCCTTTCTCTGAATGAGAAGGTCGATCCTGATAAAATTGGAATAATAGGTATCTGTGGTTGGGGCGGCATGGCTATAAATACTGCAGCACTTGATACACGAATTAAAGCGACAGTTGCATCAACTATGTATGATATGACCAGAGTAAATGCAAAGGGATATTTCGATTCGGAAGACAGTGAAGAAGCGAGATATCAAAAAAGAGCTGCTATGTGCGCTCAGAGACTTGAAGATTTGAAGTCAGGAGAATATAAGCTTGGCGGTGGAGTTGTGGATCCGCTTCCTGAAGGCACTCCATTTTTTGTTAAAGATTATTATGATTATTACAAGACTGACAGAGGTTATCATGCCAGAAGTCTTAATTCAAATGGTGGATGGAATGTAATCGGTTGTGAGTCCTTTGTTAATCAGTCAATACTTCAGTACAGCAATGAGATTAGAAGTGCAGTTCTTCTGATTCATGGTGAAAAAGCGCATTCATGTTATTTCTCAAAGGATGCATATAAGGATATGATCCAAGATAGCAAATATTCTGACAACAAGGAGCTTATGATAATTCCTGATGCTGTTCACACGGATCTTTATGATGGTGGCAATAATGATTATATTCCTTTCGATAAGATGCAGAACTTCTTTGAAAAATATTTAAATGCCTAAAGAAAAATCATTAGCTAAAAAGACTTGACAAAAAAATACTTCGGGTATAGAATTAAATTACTTCGAAGGGCGAAATATATTTCGGATAGTAATTCATGTTTAGTAGCAGGAGATATGATGAAGACTGAAGATTATGGGATATCAAAAGATACATTTCAATTAATTACAGGCTATATTGATGAAGTGAAGGACCTGCTTTCTTCGGAAATCTGGGAAAATATCTTCATGGACCTTACCAAAAATGAAATGCTTATCTTCTGGCTATTATACTTAAAGAAAGAAGTAAACATGACTGAGATAGCCGAATATATACATGTTCCACTTAATACAGCAACAGGAATAGTCAGCAGGATGGAGAAAAATGGTTTCATAGACCGGACCAGATCTGCAGAGGATAAGAGGGTTGTACTGATTGTCTTTTCTGAAAAGGGAAAGAATCATTTCATGGTATTATTTAAGAAGATGACTTATTATGGAACAAGAGTTTTCGAGTCATTTTCTGAAGAGGAGATAAAGCTTTTCCTGAAGATGGCAGATAAAGTTAAGACTATTCTGAGAGAGGATGCTCTCGCTGAGGCTGAGAGTGGTAAGCAGAATAAAAAAGTGAGAAAGATAACTATTGAGTAAGATCAAGGCAGTCCAAGTGGCTGCCTTTCAAAATAATAAATACTTCGAGCGTGGAACTATTCGAAAAGAGAATTAAAATGTAGCTTTGTTTTGTAGGAAATAATTATGATATCGCAGATTGGAAAAGGAGATTAACTATGAAAAGAATATATATATTTACAGGAAAAGGTGGAGTCGGAAAGAGCAGTGTTGCAGCTGCACATGCCTTAAGGAGTGCTGAAGAAGGAAAGAAGACTCTTCTTATCAGTACGGATATGGCGCATAACCTTGGTGATATATTTGGAAGAAAACTTGGAAAAACAGAGGAGAATATACTTCCAAATCTCGATATATATGAGATAGATCCAGAGTATGTAATGCAGGAAGATTTTAAGGAGTTTGTTGACTACATAAGAAAGACTCTGAGTATGGCTGGAGATATGGATGATATGGGAATGATGCCAGGAATGGAGGAACTTTTCTCACTTCTTAAAATATCAGAAATATATGAGAAAGGAACTTATGATCGAATGATCGTAGACTGCGCTCCAACGGGTGAAACATTATCAATGCTTAAGTTTCCTGAGCTTCTTGCTTGGTATATGGAAAAGCTTTTTCCAATTGGCAAAGTGGGAGTAAGGCTTCTTGCTCCATTTTCCAAGAAGATGTTCTCAGTAGAAATGCCTAACAAGAAGGCCATGAATGATATAGAAAAAGTATTTCTTAAATTGATGGAGCTTCAGGAATTACTTAAGAACCGTAAGATTACCAGTGTAAGAATCGTAACAACACCTGAAAAGATGGTGGTAGAAGAGACGAAGAGAAATTACATGTATATGAATCTTTATAACTTTAATGTGGATGGACTTTATATCAACAGAATACTTCCACAGGATATTGATAATAACTTCTTTGATCGTTGGGTTGAAATCCAAAAGGAATATATACAGTGCCTGAAAGAAAGCTTTGCAGCTCTTCCTATCTATGAGATTCCTTGGTATGACGAGGAACTTAAGGGGGAGGAGAATATCAAGAGGATAGTAGATGATGTTCTGGCAAAATGTGATGTATTTAAGGTTAGATATATTACGGAGAGAGAGGTTTTCACTCAGACAGATGATGGATATCTGCTAGAGGTAAATATTCCTGGTGCAGATAAGACAGATATTGATCTTTACCAGGCGACTACAGATATCGTAATAAAGACAGGGAATTTCAAGAGAAATATACCTCTTCCAAATGCTCTTAGAACCTATGCAGTTTCTGGAGCTAAGTTTGAAGAAGGCAGACTTCGTATAAGTTTTGAAAAGGAGGATGAAGATAATGATGAATAATATGATGAATAATATAGAAATGGTATCAAGACTAAAAACAGCAGCTCATTATCAAAGAAAGGCTGTATGTGCATTACTCCCAGAGGGTATGGAAAGTCATGTAGAAGTTATAAGCAATGAACTTAAGCTAATGCTAAAAGAGATGGTGGAGACTTCTGGAAATGAGAAGAAACATGGCTCCAGAAAGATAGATATTGGATGATAAGTTTTAGTAGTTAATTATGAGGATAAGATAATGAGAATTATAATTTTTACAGGAAAAGGTGGAGTTGGAAAAACAAGTATGGCAGCAGCTACTGCATGTTCTATAGCAGAGAGTGGAAAGAAGGTTCTTATAATGAGCACGGATCAGGCGCATAGTCTGGGCGATTCATTTGATATGAAGCTCGGCAAAGAGCCAGTAAATGTTATGGAAAACCTGGATGCCTTGGAGATAGATACAGTATACGAAAGTGAGAAAAGCTGGGGAAATATCAGAAGCTACTTCAAGGAGTTTCTTACTCTGAAGGGCGGAAGTGGAATAGAAGTAGAGGAGCTTCTTGTGTTTCCAGGTCTTGAGGAACTGTTCTCTCTTCTTAAGATACTTGATGTTTATGAAAGTGGAGAGTATGATACGCTCGTTGTGGACTGCGCTCCAACGGGCGAGACTTTATCTCTTCTTAAATACCCAGAGATGCTGGGTGAACTGATTGAAAAGGTTCTTCCTGTTAAGAGAAAAGGAATTAAGACAGTGGGCCCAATCGTAGAGAAGGTTGCTCGGGTTCCAATGCCGGAAGATAAAGTATTTGATGATGTAGAATATCTGATTGATAAGATGCAGAGACTTCAGAAGCTGATGCTGGATAAGGATATTGTTAGTCTTAGAGTTGTTACAACACCAGAAAGAATTGTTATAAGTGAGGCTAAGAGAAACTTCACATGTCTTTATCTATATCATTATAATGTTGATGCTATTATCGTAAATCATATCTATCCTGAAAAGGCAATGGAGGGATATTTCAGTAAATGGATTAAACTTCAGGAGCAGGGGTTAAGTGATATTAAGGAAAGTTTCAGTGAGGTACCTAAGTTTTATGTAGAACTTCAAGACTCAGAACTTTGTACTTTAGAAGTACTACGCAGGATAGGCGGAGAGATATATGAGTCTTCAGATCCTGATGAAGTTCTCTTTAGGAAAGAAATATATATTTCCGATAAAGAAGAGAGAACACTTAAGATATATCTTCCATTTGCTGAGAAGGATGAACTGGAACTGGAGCAGGTGGGCACTGAATTAATTGTTGGCGTAAGAAATGAGAGAAGACGCTTTCCAATACCTACGGAATTTGAAGAATATGCCGTCACAGGAGCTAAATTTGAAGATGGATATCTTTGTATTAAGTTTTCGTAACGCGATTATGTTTTAACACGCCGTGAGCAAGAAATCCCCCACCTCTAAGCGAAAGCGTAGGTGGTGGGATGAATTGCGATAAACACGGCGTTTTATTGACTTTTGCATCTCATAGTATTATAATTATAGTGTAGTCAGTCGTAAATGTTGTAAAGGTTATAAATTCTATGAAATTAGATAACAATAATCATTCGGTATTCATGCTCCGTTATCACCTTATTATGTGCATTAAATATCGTAATAAAGTGATAGATGATAAAATCTCAAACCGTCTCAAAGAGATATTTGAGAAGATAGCACCTTCTTATAACATCACGTTAGAGGAATGGAATCATGATATTGACCACGTACATATCCTGTTCCGAGGACAACCTAATACAGAGATAAGTAAATTTATCAATGCGTATAAATCTGCAAGTAGCAGGCTTATCAAAAAAGAGTTTCCTCAGATACGCCAATCTCTATGGAAAGAGATGTTCTGGTCGCAGAGTTTTTGTTTACTGACCACGGGCGGAGCTACAGTAGACATTATCAAGCAATACATTCAATCTCAAGGTAAGAAAGATGGCAAACAAAGCAATTAGGTACAGAGTATATCCCACAACTGAACAAAGTATTATGTTTGCTAAAACCTTTGGCTGTTGTCGTAAGGTTTATAATCTCATGCTTTCAGATAAGATTGAAGGCTACAAGGCTGCTGGTAAGTTTCCTACTGTTACACCTGCTAAGTATAAGAACGATTATCCTTATCTTAGA
>JAILGP010000128.1 GCA_024696635.1 Eubacterium sp.
TATTTGACTTATTATCCGCCTTATTATTGGCTGTTTTTTCAACTATTTTTTCCGATACATTATTCATTGATTGTTTTGTATCATCAAAATGCATCATACCACCATCAGTGTTCACAGAATGTTTACTTAAGATAGGATCTATGAATTTACTCTTATAATAATGGTAAAGAGCCTTGTATTCCTCACTTCGGTTATCACTGGCGTGACCATGCATTTCATCAAAATCACTATCCCCACGAACCTTCTTAATAACGTGAAGCGATACATTTGCCGCATGGCCTGCGATACGTTCAAAACAATTGATCAGATCAAAGAGGGAAACTCCACCCTCCATACTACAGGTTCCTTCCTGAAGTCTCTCGATATGGTGATCCTTTATAATTTCCTTAAGGTCATCTATTACCTGAGATAACGGCTCCACACGTACAGCTGCTCCCATATCATCATTTCTGAAAGCACTGAGTGTATTTTCTATTGTATAATCAACTGCAGCAATTATATCCTCGGCTTCCTTGTGACCTGATGGAGAAAAATGTATTTCCTTCTCATTCTTAGACCTGGCTACATAAGCTATATTCATACAATAATCGCCAATTCTTTCCAGATCACCCACGGAATTTAGCATTTCACCTGCTCTCAGCCTGTCCTCTTTATTGAGACGCTTTCGATCAATCCTTACAACATAGGAGGCTAAAACAGTTTCACAATTATCTATAAATCTTTCATTTTCTTCCATTTGAGGGAGCTTCGCTTCGTCGTATTCATAAATCATACTGGTTGCAAGCTTGAAGTTTTCTTCTATAACATCAGTCATCTTAAATATGAGAGCCTTACTCTGCTCAAGGGCAATAGTAGGGGTATTCAGGAGCATTTCATCCAAAGCCGCAAGCTCCCTTTCTCCTGTATGTTCTTCTTCCCTGCCCATAATCTTTTCTGTGAAATCAGATATACGATTTGAAAAAGGAAGTAATACAATACTTGTAATAAAGTTAAACATAAAATGGATTGTAGCAATATCACCCTTATCCACAAGCTCAGCCATAAAGGAAAGACCAACTACATGATGAAGGATATATATAATAAGACTGAAAAAGATTGCTCCAAATACATTAAAGAATGTATAACCCACAACAAGTCTCTTTGCCTTTTTATTAGCACCGATACCACCTATAATTGTTGTGGAGCATTTGCCAAGGTTCTGTCCTATAATGACTGGAATTGCCACTGCATAAGATATAGCACCTGTGGCTGACAGGGCCTGAAGAAGACCGACCGAGGCGTTGGAGCTCTGAAGTATAACTGTTATGGCAAGACCTATGAGGATACCAAAAAAAGGATTCTCAAAGGATGTAAAGAGAGCCTTAAAATCTTCATTTTCCTTAAGGGGAGCAAATACCTCCTGCATCTTTGTCATACCATAAAAGAGCATACCAAGACCAACCAGGATACCAGCTACATTTTTTGCATTTTTACTTTTGGTAAATAGAATGATAAATGCACCAACACCCACAAATACAGCGGCAAATGTAGCAAGATTTACATACTCCGAGAAAAGATTACCAGACTCGGCATCTCCAAGACGAAGAATCTGAGCTGTTACAGTACTACCGACGTTTGCACCGAATACAACCGGCATAGCCTGAGCAACCTTCATAATTCCAGCATTTACAAAACCAACAAGCATGATAGTCGTTGCAGCAGAGCTCTGAAGTATACCTGTAACGCCAGCACCAAAAAGCCATCCCTTGATCTGACCCACTCCATTTTTCTTACTTGTAGTAAGAGTTTCCAGTATTCTTTCCAATCCTGAACCGGCAAGCTTTTCAAGAGATGAACTCATCTGGTTCATACCAAATATAAATAATCCTATTCCACCTAATAGTCTTAAAATAGACATTATGTCCATGATATATCTCCCTTAATAAAAGGTTAATTTATGTATTCTATATAACCACACACCTTTCAACATTGTATCACAAAATAAGTATATGAAAAGTATTTTTTATGTCTTGTCTTTCGTCTCCCTGACCTCTATCTTTTAGCCAGACTACCACGAAATCATTGTTTACGACCCTTTATTTTACGACTCTTTATAATTCAATAATAAATTTAAGGACAAGTATATATCAGTCTTTAATCAGATCCTGAATAATCTCCCCAGCCATAATAAGTCCTGCCACAGCCGGAACATAGGAAATGCTTGCAGGGGTCCTGTTACCAGTTTTGGCCACCTCTTCATCTGAATAAACAACCTTAAGCTTCTTTACCCCTCTTGCTTTAAGCTCTTTTCTCATAACCTTAGCCAGGGGGCATACAGAGGTTTTATAAATATCCGCCACCTTGAATCTTGTTGGATCCAGCTTATTACCAGCTCCCATGGCACTTATTACCGGAAGGCCCAGATTATAGGCCCTTGTTATTATTTCAAGCTTGGCAGTAACTGTATCCACCGCATCTACTATATAATCATAGTCATTAAAATTGAAATCATCTGCATTTTCAGGCAAATAGAAGCATTCATAGGCTCCAACCTTTATATCCGGATTAATGGAAACGAGTCTTTCCTTCATGACATTAACCTTAGCAAGTCCCACCACATCATGACTGGCTATTATCTGACGATTAATATTAGTCACATCCACAGTATCCTTATCTACTATATCTATATTTCCCAGGCCAGCTCTCGCCAGGGCCTCCACCACATGTCCACCAACTCCACCAACGCCAAAAACTATGACCCTTGAATTATTAAGCCTTTCTATATTATCCCAGCCTATTAATGCAGCAGTTCTTGCGAATTGTTCCTTTACCTGATTTTCCATTATTTCATCCTCTTTCATGATTTCATTATACTTATAACTCATACTTATTATTTTATTATATAGTACATTTTATCCTATCTCTCTTAACTGCTTCTTAGTTTTATTTAACAAACAAAACCATTATGTCCTTTTTTCTAAAATTATTCGTACTATCCTCGTCAAAAAAATTATTGTATATAGAACATATATTTGATATAATCCTTCTGTATATGCAAAAATATACACCTTTGGATTACTTATTTATAATGTCCAAACTACATAATGAATATGTCTTTTATAAATG
>JAILGP010000139.1 GCA_024696635.1 Eubacterium sp.
AATGACTATAAAGGATTACTTCGAGCTTGTATCTCAGGAAGATGGAGAGTTCAAATATGAACTTACAATAGAAGATGTTCCAACAGGAAAGTATACAGTAACAGAAACCAATTCAACATTTGATGGCTACGAGCTTGTAAGTCAGACTGGTGGTGGAGAGACAAATGTTGTTAAGGGCGAAGAAGCAATCACAAACTTCGTTGATGAATATGAGATGGTAACAGGCTCACTTGAAATCGAAAAGACCTTCAAGGATGCACCTTCAAATCTTGATGCAACAAAGATTACATTTACAGTTGAAGGACCTGAGCTTTTCAACAATGGAGAAGATTTAACAATAACATATGACCAGTTCACAGACGGAAAATATGTAATTAATGATGCACCAATCGGTGAATACACAGTAACAGAAACAAATAATGAAGAGAATCTTGAAGACGGAAATTACAGATATACATTTAATAGTGGCGCATCCACAACAACAGGAAGTGCCTTAGTACTTAAGGACGAGACAGTTACAGTAACACTTGTAAATGTATATGATGAAGAAGAAATCCTTGGTTCACTTACAGTAAGTAAGACTTTAGGTATGGATGATGAATCAGATATACCAGCAGAGTCAGGATTAATAGAAAAGACATTCAAGATTAGTGTAAGGAACTCAGATACAGAGCTTTACCTTGCAGATGACAAGGGAAGCTATAGTGAGGCACCAGTATGGTTTGATATCACTGCTGGAACACCAATTACTTTCAACAATATCAAGCTTGGTAATTACGTTGTATCAGAAGATGTAACAGACGCTGCTGATGTTGATTCAAGTATAATATTCGAAGCATCAGCCAGCACAACGGAGAATGAAGCTGTTCTTTCAGTAGACGCTCCAAATGGAAATGTAACTATAGATAACATTTACAAACATTATGTAGAAGAAATAATTGAATATCCTGTTTACTTCAGCAAGGAAGATTCACTTAGCGGAGCAGAAGTTGAAGGTGCTAGCATAGAGCTTTACTCAGGCGACAAAGCTGAGGGAACACCAATCGCAACATGGGTATCAACACTTACATCTCATGTTGAGAATCTTGAAGTAGGAACATATACATTTAAGGAAACAGTAGCACCTACAGGATATGACATAGTTGAAACAGCAATAACATTTACAGTTGAGAAGGACGAAAATTCCGATAAGGGATATAACGTTAAACTTATCGACCTTAGCGATGAAGTATGCTACCAGAGAGAAGATGGAACTCTTGTACTTAAGGATGATCCAATGCTCGGAATACTTAAGGTAGTTAAGGTGGTTGAGACAAATACAGGTAACAAGCCTGTAGTTGACGGATTCAATGTAACAGTGAAGAATCTTAAGAATAATAAGTATGTTCAAAATGAAAATGGCGAGCTTGGAGATGAGGCAAAGGATATCTTCGTACCAATAGATTCAACAGGAGTTGGATCAGTCGAGATTACAGGACTTCGTCCAGCTAAGTACCTTGTTGTTGAGAAGGAAGATGGAAAGTCTGTAAAGGGATTCATCTATGATGCTAATGGAAGCGTTGCAGAGCTTGAGGCAGAGATAAGTCTTACAGAGTCTGGCGCATCTACAACAGAAATTGAGTTAGCTAACAAGTATGTTGAAGATATCGGATTTCTTGAGATAACAAAGAATATTACAGGCGATACACCTGACAAGACAGAATTCAAGGTAGCAGTTAAGAATACAGAGGGACAGTACCTTACAGCAGACGGAAAGCTTGTAGATAGTGAAACTTATATTAGTGTAAAGGCTGGCGAGACATTTACAATTGCCAACGTACCAAGTGATAAGTACACAGTATCTGAGGACCTTGAAGATGCTGGAAATGTAACAGGATACCATTTCAATTCTGAAGATTCAGTAGTTGCTATGGATGCAACAGTTACACAGGGAAGCACAGCAAAGGTTGAGCTTACAAATGATTATTCAAAGATATCTACCGGAAAAATCTATGTACATGTTACAGAAGAGAATTCAGGTAAGGATGTTCCTGGAGTAACAGTTAAGGTAATTAACGAAGAAACAGGCGAGACCCTTGAATATAAGACAAATTCAAAGGGCGAGATCGTTGATGAAAATGGTAATACACCAGAAGTTCCAGCAGGTGACTATAAAGTAGTTATTACTGATGTTCCTGATGGATACAAGGTAAAGACAGGCGAAACTGGAAATGTAACAGTTCCTGAAAACGAAATTGGAAAGCATGAAGCAGTTATCAATACTGAGCGTGGCGGAATCATCATTACTGTATACGATGAGAAGACAGGAGAGGTTGTTCCAAATGCAAAGGTTAAGATTACAACACCTGATGGAAAGACAGCAACATTTGTAACTGATTCTGAAGGACAGGTTAAGGAATATGCTAAGCAGGATGAGTTTGGTAACTATACTCAGAAGCCTGGAGAGTTTGTTTATGAAGTAACTGAGGTACCTGAAGGATATAAGGTAACACTTAATAAGAAACAGTCAGGTACAGTTGAGCCTAATAAGCTTACAAGTCTTATAGCTAAGATAGCTGCAGAGGATGAAACAGTTACTCAGACAACTATACCAACAAATCAGAATGAGACAAAACCTCAGACACAGGAAAATGTAACTGGTGGAAAGACAGAACCTACAACAGAGGCTAAGACTGAAGAAACAGTTAAGCAGGAGCCTACAACAGAGGCTAAGAAGGATGCGACAGTTAAGACAGAGCCATCAACTGAGGTTCAGAAGACTACAACAGTTAAGACAGAGCCATCAACTCAGGCTCAGAACACAACACCTAAGAAGCCAGCTTCAAGTGTTCAGACTGGTGATTCAGCACCAATAGTAGCAATTGTAATAATTATGCTTGTGGCACTTGCAGGAATCGGATTTATCGTAATCAGAAAAAAGAAAGCAGATAGATAAGCTGATATAGTTTCTTAAAAGTAAGATATAAGTGGTGCGGTATGAGAAATCATACTGCACCATTTTTTTGTTTATGTCGACGGGCCAAGAATAGATGCAAGAAGACGGCTTATAAAAAGGAAAATGATGCCTTATAAAACATAAAAAAATTTGCGAAAAAGGATTGACAGAATTGGTCTAATGCGATAGACTAGGTACAAGGTCGAAAGTATTCGACCAATTTATTATATGCATATAAAGAGGTTAGTTATGGATACACCAAAGGTTTTTGATAGTGAATACAGATTTTGTCTTATCTTATGGGAGCATGAGCCAATTAAAAGTACTGAGCTTGCTAAGCTTTGCGATGTTGAGCTGGGTTGGAAGAAGGCTACAACCTATACTGTGATAAAGAGACTCACTGAACGAGGCGTTATAAAGAGTGAAAATGCAGTTATAACCTCACTTGTTACAAAAGAGGAGGTCCAGGCTGCTGAGGTTGATGAGATAGTTGAGAAGACATTTGAAGGTAATATACCACAATTTCTCGCAGCCTTTAGCAGAGGAAGAAAGCTTACCAGGAAGGAAATCGACCAGATACAGAAGATGATTGATGAGTTTAAGGAGTAGAATTCAGTAATTAGCTAGTGAGGAGTTAATAGGATAAAATGATCGAATTATTTACCAAAACACTTAATATCAGCATATCAGCTACTTTTCTTATAGTCGTATGCCTTGTTATAAGACTTCTTTTTAAGAAGATGCCGAAGTATCTGGTCTGCATTCTCTGGGCTATAGTTGCAATCAGGCTTATAGTGCCATTTTCCATAGAAAGTCCATTTAGTCTGCTTCCTGCAAAGGATTATATAGGGGCTAAGACAGATGCCACTATAAATGTAGAATCAGTGGAGTCTGGCCTGGATAGTACAGGAAATGCAGAAACCATAGAGTCAGCCACAGGAAATATAGGTAGTGGAGAAGCCATAGAGTCAGCCACAGGTAATATAGGAAGTGGAGAAGCCATAGAGTCAGGCACAGGTAGTGTAGGTAGTGGACTAGCGGAAGGGACAGGCTCAGGTAATATAGATAGTGAAGGTTCTATAGTTAATGCAGAAAATGGTATCCATCTTATAAGCAGGAGCTTCATGGCTATAGTTAGTGTAGTATGGCTTGTTGGTGCATTTGCATTACTAATATATGCTCTTGCTTCCTATATAAGGTTAAGGCTCTGTCTTAGGGATGCTGTAAGAATCGGGGACAAAATCTATGAGTCAGATAAGATATCAACTGCATTTGTGCTTGGCATAATCAGGCCGGTGATTTATGTTCCATGTGGTCTTAGCAATACTGAACTTTACATGGTACTCAGCCATGAAAGGTCCCATATAGAGAGATGCGATCATTTGCTTAAACCCTTGTTCTACTTAGTCACTTCGGTTTATTGGTTTAATCCTGCGGTGTGGATTGCTTATATCTTGCTTTGCAGAGACATAGAATATGCCTGCGATGAAAGAGCAATCAAGAAAATTGGTTACGATAAGAGGAAGTCTTATTCACAGACATTGCTTGATCTGAGTGTTACAGCCCGTTATATAAAAGCGTGTCCTGTAGCATTTGGAGAAATCAATACGGGAGAAAGGGTAAAAAGAGTATTGAATATGAAAAAAAGAGGAAAGATTGTTGTAGTAGCAGCGGCAGTACTTTGCCTGCTTGTTGCTATATGTTTCTTAACATATCCTAAAAAGGATGTTGAAGAGGATAAAGCATCAGAGGCCAACGCAGAATATGAAATAATGGATACAGAACAAAGTAAAGATGTTTCTGGAAATGTAGCAGATGCTGAAGTAGTTGTAGAAAAAAATAATGAAGCTGATGGGGAAGTAGTCAGTATGACACTCGATTACAACCCTAAGGTTGAGGAAGCAAAAATTGCAGAAGAAGAAACAGAATCAGGAGCCAAGGATGAAGAAGCGAAAAGGTCTGACGAGGAAGCAGAAGTAGAAGAAGCAGAGGATAAGGGACAGGCAGAAACAGAAGAAGCAGAGGATAAGGGACAGGCAGAAGATAATTCTGTAGATGTAATGTATGTGAAAGTATCATTTGAATCTGCAGATGAGGTTTATAATTATCTTCAGTCTGGTACTACAGATTTAAATGTCAAATACGATGCAAGTAGTTCGGGAACAGGACAGGAAAATGTTATTATAGAGGATGGGGATGAAAATATTGTCATAGAGACAATGGAAGGTGCTGAGAATTTAGATATAGATGTTCAGTATGTAATAGAAAATCATACACCATTTCCTCTTAAGGATGATTCTGGAAAAAGATATTTCGTTGTCAGGGGGCCAAGCGAGGATCATAATGGTGTAGATATAGCAGCCCCTGAAGACACAGAAGTTATAGCCATGGAATCAGGAGAGATTATTGATGTGGGTGTTGATGAGTCATTGGGACAGTATGTTATATTAAAAGGAAAGTCGGGATTAACATACGGATACTATACCTTAAAGGAAGGAGTTTCTGTTAATAAGGGTGATACAGTATCTATAGGCGATAAGCTTGGACTGGTTGGAATGACTGGAAACAGCACAGGTCCACACCTTCACCTGGTGGTATTGGATAAGGAAAATTAAAGAAAAATATTTAAAATCGACTTGTATGTACCGATATTAAAGGACTTTTAAGTGGTCCAGGTATGCCTTTTAAGTGTGAAAAAGTTTTAAAAAGAAACCAGATTTACGATTATGTAGGTCTGGTTTTTTTGTGATAGGAATTATTTATCACAAGCAATAAATTTTACGAAATTTTCAAGAGGCTAAGGAAATGATAATATGTGAATCACCAAATCGGTGGTGATGAGAAAGGTCTTAGTACTACCGGGTAAAAATATATAAAGGAGATTATGATTATGGCCTCAGAAAATGAAAAAAAATGTTTTAGTTGCGTAGACTGTGGAATAATGAACTGCTCCAGGAGGGATAGTCAGTATCCGGGATTTTGCCCGACAGCGGCTCTTACTCAGGAGGAGATAGATGAGATAACAAATCTTTATCTAAAGAACAAGACCAATCATAAGGTGGCTGTTGCCGCTGCAGAGATTGAGGGAGAGTTCTATGGGAAGTTTACAAGGGTAGAAGAAATCGTTGAATTTGCCAGAAGGATTGGAGCTAAGAAAATAGGAATTGCCACCTGTATAGGACTTCTTGAAGAGAGCAGGATATTTGCTCAAATTCTTAGACTTAACGGTTTCGAAGTGTATGGAGTCAGCTGTAAATCAGGTTCTGTGAATAAGACCGATATAGGAGTAGACGAAAAGTACACATGTGTTACTGGTCCTGTTATGTGTAATCCTATATTGCAGGCCAAGCTTCTTAACAAAGAAAAGGTAGACCTAAATGTAGTCGTTGGACTATGTGTAGGACATGACAGCCTCTTTATTAAATATGCAAATGGACTTACAACAACACTTATTACCAAGGATAGAGTGACAGGACATAATCCAGTGGCTGCACTTTATCAGGCAAGAGCATATTATAAGAAGCTTCTGCTAGCACCAGTAGGTGAGGAAATTGATTATTCCAAAGTTCCAGTAGGAAATATAAAAAAGAAATAAATATTTGGAAATCAGGAAATAGATAATTAATAAAAATATAAAATCGATAACAAATGCAAAATCAATAAAAAACAACAACTAAAACAAAACAACAACCAAAACAATAATCAAAAAAAACGATTATAAAACAACAACCAAAACCAAGTGTAAAAATAAGCACATGAAAAAATTAGAAATACATATTGGAGGAAAGAATGAAGAAGTATATAAAGATTGGATTTCTGATAATTTCAATTATACTTGCTCAGCTGGTGGAGGCTTTATTACCAGATTCCCCTCTGCAGAAGTCATCAAGGTATCCATACTTTTCGATTCTGCTCTGGGTCATACTTGCGGCCTATATAATCTGGCTGATTACAAATTATACCAAAACTAAGAAATTGGATTTTTACCATGCTCCATTATTTGCGGGAGTAGTTACATTTCTCAATATATTGAATGTACTTACAGCGAAGTTTGCCCTGCTTCCCACCCTTTACTTCCCAACACTGGATCAGGTGTTTGGAACCCTGATTGAAGACAGGGTACTGATACTCAAATGTATAGGATATTCCCTTGGTATCTTATCAAGCGGAGTTTTGGGAGGACTGGTGATAGGATTTTTCACTGGCCTGGGAATTGGCTTCAACAAGAAAATCGCCTATTGGTTCAATCCCATAATCAGGATACTTGGTCCAATACCATCAACAGCCTGGATACCAATAATGCTGATCGTATTTCCAACATCAAGGTCGGCAAGTGCATTTATTATAGGAATATCGGTGTGGTTCCCAATAACTGTACTTACATCCAGCGGAATATCAAATGTAAAAAATTCCTACCTTGAGGTTGCATCGACACTTGGCTCAAGCGAGTTTGAGAAAATATTCAAGGTGGCTGTACCGGCGGCTATGCCAAGTATATTCATAGGACTTTTTAATGGACTATGCTCATCCTTTGTATCCCTCATGACAGCTGAAATGATAGGTGCAAAGTATGGAATGGGCTGGTATGTAAACTGGCAGAAGGAAATGATGTGCTACGCGAATCTGTATGCAGGTCTCATAGTTATAGCTGGACTATTCTTCATAGTAATAACCCTTCTGTTTAAGGTGAGAGATAAGGCCCTTCTATGGCAGAAAGGAGTCATAAAGTGGTAAATGGAATTAGATTTGAAAATGTAAAAAAGACCTTTTATACACCAGGTGGAGAAGAGGTTCATGCCCTTAATGGTGTAGATCTGGAGATTGAAGAAGGGGACTTTGTCTGCTTTATAGGACCTTCCGGATGCGGCAAGTCAACCCTTCTTAGAATCCTGGCAGGACTGGATAAACCTTCAGAAGGAAAGGTATTCCTAAATGAAGCTATGATATCAGGGCCGGGCTATGAGAGAGGTCTGGTATTCCAGGATCCTAATCTTTTTCCCTGGTTGAATATAAAGGATAATATAGCATTTGCCTTAAAAACAAGGCACATATATAAGGAAAATAAATCATCGGTCAAGGAATTCATAGAGATGGTTGGACTTAAGGGCTTTGAGAAGTCTTATCCACACCAGCTTTCAGGTGGAATGTGCCAGAGAGCAGCTATAGCAAGAGCCCTGGTTGGTCATCCCAAGGCACTGCTCTTGGATGAACCACTTGGTGCCCTGGATGCATTTACTAGAATGAATATGCAGGACGAGCTTCTAAATATTCATAAAAAGGAAAACATGACCATGGTTATGGTTACCCATGATGTGGATGAGGCAGTTTATCTTGCAAATAAGATAGTGGTAATGAGTGCAAGACCTGCCAAGATTGAGGAAATTATAAAGGTTAAGCTTTCTTATCCAAGAGATAGAAATAATAGTGAATTTATTTCATATAGAAGCAGGATTCTCAAGGTTCTGGATTTTGCAGGTAAAGAAAAAGAACCGGAATATAGCATCTGATTTATATAATTCAAAGAAGAAATTTCTGGATTAGAAGGATATAAAATAAAGAAATTTCTGGATTTGAAGAATATAAAAAAAATAATTAATTATTTTAATGAATAAAAAACAATAATTTTGATGGAGGATATTATGAGAAAATTATATAAAAAGTTAGTGTGTATGGTGACTAGCCTTGGACTTGCCCTTAGTCTTGTGGCCTGTGGATCAGGTGGTTCTGGTGAAGGGACAGGAGCAAAGGGGGGAGACAGTCAAGAGGAATATGTACTTAAAATAGGAGAGGCCCAGGGAGCTTTATGTCACGCTCCTCTTCAGATAGCAATGGAAAAAGGATATCTTGATGAAGAAGGGGTTAAATGGGAAAGAGTTGATTTTGGTTCTGGAGATATTCAGGCAGCCCTTGGAGCAGGAACCATAGACTGTGGTATAGGACTTGTTGGTAAGTTTGTTCAGCCAATTGAAAATGGACTTAATATGGTAATAACAGCAGGTATGCATACAGGATGTACTAAGATTCTTGTTCGAAAGGATTCTGGAATTAATTCTGTAGCTGATCTTAAGGGTAAGACCATAGGTGTTTCTTCCCTTGCAGGCTCAGAAGCAGTAACAGCCAGAAGAGCTCTTTACTCTGCTGGAATCGATATATCTACTGGAAGCAGTGAGGTTGAGTTTGTTGTTTATGCAACTACTGATCAGCCAGTTGCTCTTATGAATGGAGCGGTTGATGCCATAGCAACTCCAGATCCAGTTGCTACAAATGCTGAAAATGAATATGACCTAAATGTACTTATAGATACAGCAACAACAGAGCCATATGCCAGCGAATACTGCTGCGTAAGCTTTGTCTCAAAGGAGCTTGCCGACCAGCATCCTGACGTGGCAGCTGCATTTACAAGAGCCATGCTCAAGGCTTCTGCCTGGATAGCTGAAAACCCAGATGAGGCAGCTCAGATTCAGGTTGATGCAGAATATGTAAGCGGTGATCCTGCGGCAAATGCAAATATTTTAAAATCCTACAAGTTTATACCAAGTGTTCAGGGTGGCTACGATGCCCTTGTAAATGTAGCTAATGACCTTAAAACTATAGAGGTATTAAAGGAATCTACAGATGTGGATGAACTTGTTAAAAACTCATTTGTTTATTTCGATGGGGTGCCTGATTCCTACGATATAGTCGATGGAGAATTTGTTGAAGTAAAATAAAAACCTTTAAGTGATTGATAAAAGAGGAGAGGAAGCTTATGAAGAAAAAGATATTTGAGATATTACCTATAATAATTGCGCTGCTTTTATCCTTGGGAGTGGTTACTGTATTCAAGGCCTGCGACCCTATGGAAGACGGAACATGGATGCACTGCCATGCAGCTCAGAATGATGTATTTATATTAGGTCTTGTAATAGGTGGACTTGGAACAATAGCCTTACTTATAAAAAAGAAGGCTGTTAAGATAATAGTTGGTGTAGTTAATCTTGGACTGGGAGTACTTACATCAATTGTACCTGGAATATTAGTTCATCTTTGCATGATGCATACCATGAGATGTCATTCGGTTATGAGACCATTTGTGGTGATAGTTAGTATTATTTTGATACTTACAGAATTGGTAAATGTATTTTTACTGGTAGGCAAAAGAAAGGTTTATGATGAAAAGAGAGCTGATAAGGTTTTCAGTTAAAAATTTAATAAATGCGCCAGTCAGGACT
The DNA here is from genome assembly GCA_024696635.1 of Eubacterium sp. Classification (GTDB taxonomy): domain Bacteria; phylum Bacillota; class Clostridia; order Lachnospirales; family Lachnospiraceae; genus Eubacterium_Q. The sequence goes on from JAILGP010000139.1 coordinate 10,147, forward strand.
TTGGGACTTATCCTGCTGGCTGCATTTTTAGCATTTAGTATATGTGGTGGAACTATTGTTATAAATTCCTTAAAAAGAGGCATGAATTCCCTTGAGGAAAGATTAGGCGCTGATATCATAGTGGTGCCTGAAGATTCCTATGAAACACTGGATATAGAAGGTATTCTATTAGATGGTAATAATGGTTATTTCTACATGGATAGAAGTAAAACGGATGAAATAAAGAATATCGAGGGAATAGAAAATATATCGGAACAGCTTTATCTTACTTCACTTTCCAGTGGTTGTTGTTCACTACCGGTCCAGATTGTAGGTTATGACCCTAAAACAGATTTTACAATAAAACCCTGGATCGGTAGCTCATCCTCAAATGAGCCCAGGACACTGGAGGTAGTGGTTGGTAACAATCTTGAAGTGGATGTAGGCCAGACATTAACATTTTACGATATAGATGTTAAGGTTGCTGCCAAGCTGGATAAAACCGGAACCAACCTTGATTCCACAGTTTATGCAAGTAGAAGTACCCTTGAGACCTTGATTCAGTCATCCATAGATAAGAAGCTCAATACCTTTGATGTGGGTGAGGCTGACAGGCTGGTGTCCTGCATTCTCATAAATGTAGAAAAGGATAGGGAGATAAGTGAGGTTCTGACTGACATTAATAAGGATGTTGAAGGAGTAAAGGCCATAAGAACCAAGGCCATGATTTCCGGGATATCATCAAATCTTGCTGGAATGTCCCTGATTATAGTTTCTCTTGTTGGAGTAATATGGATAGTTGCATTTGTCATCATGATAATTGCATTTATAATAAGTGGAAATTCCAGGAAAAAGGAATATGCAGCCCTGAGAATCCTTGGTACAAGCAGGAAAAAGCTGGCATCCATTGTAATGACTGAGGGCGGTCTTGTATGCCTTATTGGGAATTTATTTGGAATTATATTCAGTCTTGTTGTCATCCTGCCCTTTGGTACAATGATTAAAAATCTGGTAGGTCTTCCATATCTTATACCCAGTGCGGGCCAAATAGTCTTAATTGTGCTGGCCACATTTTTACTGAGTATAACATCAGGATTGATAAGTACATCTATATCTGCCTATAAAATCAGTAAGATAGATACAGCTCTTATATTAAGGGAGGGGAATTGATGGCAATCTTTGCAGATAATATCACAAAACGCTTTAGGCGAGGTAAAACTAAAAATGAATTTACTGCCCTGAAACCAACATCCTTTAAACTGGAATCGGGAAGTCTTATTGCTCTTAAAGGTAAATCGGGAAGTGGAAAAAGTACCTTGATAAATATGGTATCAGGTATCCTGAAGCCTACCGAGGGAAATGTATTCTATGATGGAGAGGATATATATAAGCTAAGTGACAGAGAGCTTTCTAAAATTAGAAATCAGGATTTTGGATATATCACCCAGATCCACAGCCCTATAGCTAGCCTGAATGTAATTGAGAATATCCTGCTTCCATATACACTTTTTAATGGCATTTCCGGCATAAAGAAGGGAGGAATAGATGATCAAAGTCCAGTATACGAGAGAGCCATAAACCTTATGGAAAGGCTGGATATGGATCATCTGAGATATGCTATGCCCTCTGAATTATCAGGTGGGGAACTTAAGAGGATGATGATTATAAGAGCACTTATAAAAAATCCGACGTATATATTTGCGGACGAACCCACGGCTGACCTTGATGAGGCTAATACAATTAAAGTCTTTGAGCTTTTTAAAAACCTTGCCTCTGGGGGAGCAGCTATACTTGTCGCAAGCCATGAATCAGAAATTGAAGAATATGCTGATAAAGTTTATTATATTGAAAGCGCCAGATCTCTATAGGTCTGGCTTTTTTGGTTTGATAAAGAAGCTATTCTATTTATTGAAGGAAATATATGGAAATGTTAAAATTTTATATACAGAAATAACAATGATATGTGTTATAATTTCTATATGGCAGATATTAGCATATTGAGGGGATATGGCTAAGATGGATAGGTGATTATTCTATTCAGAGGTTTAAAGCTTATGAAGAAGAAGATTGCAGTTTTTACAAATGGTTGGAATGATGAATATTTAGATTTCGCATTAGAAGGGGTTCGTAATGCGGCTTCGAAGCATAACATGGATGTATTTGTTTTTCTGGATTATACATCTTATGATAAGACTAAAGAACACCTTATAGGTGAACTTAATATTCTGAATTTACCTGACCTAAATGATTTTAGTGGAGCGCTTCTTTTAGGAAACACTCTTTGTGTTGCTGGAGAAATAGATATCCTTAGAGATAAGATTCTTGAGGTTAATATTCCAGCAGTATGCCTTGAAGCACTGATTGATGATATTGATTGTATCAGAACTGAGAATATCAACGGTATGAAGGAACTGGTTGAACATCTTGTTACTGTGCATGGTGTAAAGGATATCTTTTGGGTCGGTGGTCCAAGTGACAATGTAGAAAGTATAGATAGATATAATGCCGTTAAGGAAGTTATGGAAGGGCATGGTCTCGCTGTTGATCCCAAGAAGCAGGTGGATGGAAGCTGGAGCTTTTCCATAATTCAAACCCTTATGCCAGATATTCTTGAAGGAATGGATAAGCTTCCAGATGCATTTATATGTGCCAATGATGTTATGGCCATGGGTGTATGTCTTTCACTGGATAAGGCGGGTTACAAGGTTCCGGACGACGTAATCGTGACTGGATTTGATAACCTTCATAGTGGAAGCTGCTTTTCTCCTACTATTGCCTCTGTGGATAGAGGGTGGGGTACAAGAAGCTATCAGGCAACAGAACATCTGATAAGTCTTATGAATGGTGGAGAACACCATAGGGATATTATATATAATTCGACCTTTGATCCGGGAGAGAGCTGTGGTTGTCCAATAAGTCCCGAGGATGCAGAAGCTCAGAAGGAAGGTGGAAGAAGAACCTACAGCCTTCCACTGGAAAGAACGGTATTTGATTGGCATCTACTTGATATAGATGAGTGTGTTTCTCAGGTTAAAAGTATTGATGAGCTTCATGATAAATATAATGAATTATGGTTTAAGAATCATGCCTATGAAGGAGATAGCTTTGCCCTATGTGTAGATCATACCTTCATGAAATCCATGGAGAATGAGACTCCCCTTCTGGTCGATGGCTATAGTAAGAAGATGGATGTGCTTTTCTGTATGGTAGATGGAAAATGTATGCCTCAGGGCTGTATTTATACAAAGGACCTGGTTCCCTTTTATAATGCTAATTCAGAAAACACAAACCTGTATATGTTTATTCCTCTTCATAATAGGCAGTTCTGTGAAGGCTATTTTGTAATAAAGAATAATCATAAGGTAATAAAGGATTTTTATCTGAATTCTCTTATAAGCCATATAAGCGCTAGTCTCGACAGAGGCCGCCAGAATATTAAGCTGGAAAGCATGTATAAAAGGCTTGAAGAAATATCTGTCAAAGATGAGCTTACAGGGCTTCTCAATCGTCTCGGCTATGAGAAGCTTGCAATCCCGTATCTGGAGGAGCTTCGTGAGAGTAAGAAGAAGGCTATAATTATGGTTGCGGATATAAACCGCATGAAGCTTATAAATGATAAGTATGGACATCTTCATGGTGATAATGCCATAAAGATAACGGCAAATGCACTGAAGAAGGCTATTCCTAAAGAATGGAAAGCTGTCAGATATGGTGGAGATGAATATGTTATCATTGGTGAAGCAGCACTGGTAGATAACATTAATAAAGTGAAAAAGAAAGTTATTGAATATATAAATCAGCAGGTGACCGACTTAATGCTTCCATTTAAAATAAGCGTTAGTATCGGTTATATAAATGTTGTATCTGACAGTGATCTAAGCATGGAAGAATGTTTCCGTATGGCGGATGATGCAATGTATCACATGAAAGAGGTTGCACATAAGCAGGAATCAGAGGAATGAAACTTAAAGAATGATGTAATCTAAAATGTGACAAAGTGTTTATGCACCTTGTCACATTTTATATTATATATCATTTCCCTGATCATTGACCGATTGATCATGACAAGGAAAGCTGATATATATACTAAGAAGCTATCAGAATATAAGAGTAAAGAGTAAAGAGTAAATTATGGTTGACAGATGTAAAAATATAGAGTATTTTGAAACCATTATTCATAAAATAAAGTTAAGAATAAAACTAAGTATAATTACTAATTGGATTAAAGAATCAATTTAAGGAGTTATTCGGTATGCGTAGATCTTTTCTCGCAACTTCACATGTCGCATCATATAGATCATCTCTAGTCAGACTAGTGAATGGTCTTAATTTGATATGTAAAAGTTGGGGAATTAGAGAAGTGTAATATATTATAAAAATATTTATTTTATAAATTAGTTTTTTCAAACCACTTATCTAGTTCAGATAGGTGGTTTTTTATTTCATATCACAAAAAGGAGGAATGACAGATGGAAGTAAATTACAGTATTACAGATTCAGTAACCCCGGAGGAATATATGAAGCTTCGCACAGCTGTGGGTTGGGGACTATTCCCACTCGAAGAAGCAGAGGCTGGACTAAGAAACTCATATATATGGTGCCTGCGCGACAACGATGCATCAGGCAGACCTATCGGAATCGGACGAGTCGTATGGGATCATGGTTATGTAATGTATATAGCAGATATTATCGTCATTCCAGAATATCAGAGAAAGGGATTAGGCCGAGTCATTATGGAGCAGGTGATGAACTTTATACATAAACAGTTAAAACCTGGATATAAGTTTATGGTGTCACTATGCTCCGCAAAGGGAAAGGAAAAGTTTTATAAAAAGTTTGGTTTTGTAGCAAGACCAAATGATGATTTTGGCCCTGGAATGCACCAGTGGTTTGTAAATGAGAAAGAAGGAGAATAATATGATATTACGAAATTATAAGAAAGAAGATTCACCAATTATCGCCACATGGATAAGAAATGAGGAAGAACTATATAAATGGTCGTCGGACAGGATAAATAAATTTCCCCTGAAAGAAAATGATATAGAAGAAAATTATGAACCCCAGTTTTTAGCAGGCAGATTCTTCCCGCTTACAGCAGTGGGTGAAGAGGGAAATGTTATAGGACATTTTATTATTCGATATCCGAGGGAGGATGACGACAGCAGTGTAAGATTTGGGTTTGTAATAGTTGCTCCCGAGTTTCGAGGAAAAGGCTACGGAAGTAAAATGCTCCGTCTGGGAGTTATGTATGTTAAGGAAAATCTGGGAGCAAAGCGAATCGATTTGGGAGTGTTCGAGAATAATGAAGGAGCAAAGCACTGCTACGAGGCGGTAGGCTTCAGGGAATATAGTATAAGGGAGTGTGAACTTCCAATAGGTAATTGGAAATGTATAGATATGGAGATGTTTATATAGATAATGATCCAGTTAATTCATTTTGGGAAAATCGGGGGTATATACTCAGTACAAATCTAAACTATCGAAATAAGAATCTGAATGAGAATATACCAGCTGGAGATCAGGAATACTAAAACAACGGAATAACTAAGACATCAGATATTTGCAATATATAAGATTATGTATGAATGAGAGAAACTAAAGAGAAGATGGAGAAGAGGAAGGCGTCAGGCTGTGTATGTGTGGATATGAAATGATTCATCTTATAGCATTAATACTTGTATGTGCTGGAATTATAATTGTTAAAAGAAATAAAAAACGCTATAGTAATTAATAGTTAACAGCTAACCTGATTAATCAAGAAGAATATAACCTGGAGGACTATGATGAATAAATATAAAATATTGATAGTAGAAGATGATGAAGAAATCAGAAATCTACTTGGAAAATATCTTGCAGATAATGGTTACGATATAGATTTAGCCGAAAATGGTATGCAGGGGTTTAATAAAATTGAAAGTGAAGATTATTCACTAATCCTACTTGATATAATGCTGCCATTTAAAAGTGGAGATCAGGTTCTAAAGAAGGTCAGAGAAACGAAGGATGTTCCTGTTATTATTATATCAGCTAAAGATATGATTCAAACTAAGATTGATGTTATGCGAATGGGAGCGGATGATTATATAACAAAACCCTTCGATCTGGATGAAGTATTGGTACGTATAGAAGCGGTTCTAAGAAGAAGTGTAAGAAGTACCAGTGTAGTACTAAATGATGAATCTAAAACTCAAAAACTGCAATATAAAAATATTACTCTTGATATGCACGGCGCCAGAGTATACGTGAAGGATAAGGAATTAATTCTCACAACAAAAGAATATGAGATACTGAAACTTCTGATGACATATCCGGATAAACTCTTTTCTAAGTCAAACCTTTATGAATCTATCTGGGGAGATTCATTTATATATGATGATAATACCCTGATGGTACATATAAGTAATCTCCGAAACAAACTAAAGAATGCAGATAACGAGGAATATATTGAAACGGTGTGGGGTATGGGGTACCGCCTTGCCAAATAGAATTTTATAATTATTAAGAGAGTTCTTTAGGTTTTCTTAAGAAATTATTTTTATGATGAGTTCAGAAAATGATTATTAAGAAAGGAAATATTATGGGCAATATAGTAGAACTGAGTGGTTTATCGAAAGCCTATGGTAAAAAAAAGGTGGTAGACGATTTTTCACTCAAACTTAGGAAGGGACATATATGCGGTCTGATCGGACCGAACGGAGCAGGTAAAACTACCATAATGCGTATGATGGCAGGGCTTAGCGAGCCGGATGCCGGGGAGATGAAATATTTCGGCTCGAAGGATCTGGATCAGATGAGGAGCCGGATGAGTTTTATCATCGAAGAGCCTTTTATGGATATGAATATGACTGCCCGTGAAAACATGGAATATATAAGGATATTAAGAGGTATTCCAAATGAAAAGAGAATAGATGAAATGCTGGATTTTGTTAAACTCTCCGATACAGGAAAGAAAGTGGCAGGCAATTTTTCTCTTGGAATGCGTCAGAGACTGGGACTGGCTATGGCTCTTTTATCAAAGCCGGATATAATGGTTTTGGATGAACCTATCAACGGACTTGATCCTGAAGGTATAGTAGATATCCGTAAGATGCTTCAGTACCTTTCTGAAAAAGAAAAGATCAGTATACTTATTTCCAGTCATATTCTTAAGGAGCTGTCAGAACTTTGTACAGATTATGTGATAATTAACAGAGGTAAGAAAGTAGAAGAACTGTCCAATGAAGAACTGCTTACGAAAACCAGTTCTTATATTGCTCTTAAGACAAATGATATAAACAGGACTGCAACTGTTTTGGAAGATATACTAAGTATTAAGAATTATAAAGTGAGTCACGAAAATGAAATATATATTTATGAAGGCTACGAAGATATCGAAAAAATCTCTCGCACAGTATCAGATAATGGAGTAACTATCACTCGTCTTAACCTGGAAGGTGAAAACCTTGAGGATTATTACATGAGAAAGGTGGGTGATAATAATGAATAGACTTGTAAAAGCAGAAATTTTCAGACTTAAGAAGAGCCTTCCTTTTTGGATATTGCTAAGTCTTGCTTTGGCTGTCATGCCATTATTCTTCTGTCTTGACATACTGGGAGAAAAGTTAAATGTGCAGCTGGAGTCGATTTCTATGACAGTATTTATAAGTGTTATGGTGATTCCAGCAATCATTGCTTATATTTCCGGCCGGATTTATGGCAAAGGCCGGATTGGCTATTATGAGATCATGGCGGGAAACCCTATAAGGAATATAATACTAAGCAAGGTTTTCGTGGAAGGCAGTATCTTTTCTGTAACATATATGTTGTCACTTAGTCTGTATTATATAATAATCGGAATAGTAAACGGACTTGGAACAATAGATATACCATTTGCAAGACTCGGATTATTTTTTGTAGTGGTTATGCGTATATGTATATGCAGCGTGCTTATAATGATGGCAGTAAGAAGTTCTTCCTTCGGAGCGGGAATAGCTTATTTAAGGTTTATGTTGTTTGATTCTGCTATCGTTCCGGGAATTATGTATCTGGTAAATGAAGCAGGACTTGAAAAGCTGTATGAACATTTGCAATATTCCATAGTATTAAATCAGCTTATGATGTCAGCGATTGGCCAGATTAATAAAACACTTGCTTGTCATATAATAATCGGTTTTGCGGCTGAGTTTATATTATGGTATTTTATTGTTTATTACGGAATGAAGAAGAAAAAATATCATTAAAGATATAAATTGAGTAAAAAATCAGAAATAATAAAATAAGAATAATAATATTAATTTGGTAAGAGCATGAATTTATGGATTTTGGTTGGAACCCTTGCAATAATAGTAATCATACTGCTTGTAAGGCTCCATGTAGGAAAAAAACAGCTTCGCTCTTTTACGGAGCAGCTCCACCGGATCAGGGAAGATAAGCAAAATAGACTTATTACAGTGGATACATTTGATAAGGATTACCTGAATCTGGCAAATGAGCTGGAAATGTATGTGGAAGAAGAAAGCAGGCTTATAGAAAAATCGGATAAGGACCGGCAGTCAGTTAAGAATATGATTGCCGGTATTTCCCATGACTTCAGGACGCCTCTTACAACGGCCATGGGTTACATGCAGATGATTCAGAAAGATGAGGGACTCTCAGAGGAGAATTCGCAGAATCTAAAGAAAGCCTTTGACAAAACAAAGTATTTAAAGGAATTGTCGGATGAATTCTTTGCCCTTTCATTAATTGAAAGCAGAAAAGAAGAGGATAAGACAGAATTATCCTTTAAGTCTCTGCTTGAAAATGTCACATTAGAGCAATATGACTGGATTAAGTCCAGAGATATCGAATTTACGGCGGATATCACAGATGATCCCTGTGTTCTCCTTGCAACAGAGGTGGATATGGTGAGGATGATTTCAAACCTTTATTCAAATGCTAAGAAGTATTTAGTGTCAAGGATGGATGTTAATCTCACAAAGGAAGACGGAAGGATTTTATTCGTTATGGCAAATGACATGCCAGATGGTTGTCAGATTGATGTAAGTAAGGTGTTTGAGCCATTTCATAGAGAGTATGTGGGAGATAAAGGCGGAAACGGCCTGGGGCTTTATATTGTAAAAAGAATCGTAGAAAGCTACGGCGGTACTATAAAAGCAGGAGTAGAAGAAGAGATATTTAAATGCACTATAGTATTATAATAGGACTGCTACCTGGATGAACATTCATTCAGATAACAGCCCTATCTTTATTTCTTAAGTTAAAGCGTGATAATATTCAAGAAAGAACTAGACTTTTTATCCCCAAATATAGTTGACAAATGCAACTAATGATATTATCATCTATCAAAACGGAGGTGATGAAATGGATAAAGTAAAAAAATTTCGAGAATATACAAGGGAACTCGAGTGTCATCTTGACAATATTAATCATAATGATTGCTGTACTTGCAATGTTAATAAATCCGAATGCTTCCTGATAGTTGAGATAGGAAGGCAGCCAGGAATATGCATCAAAGATCTTGCCCAGATATTAAAGCTCGATAAAAGCGGAGTTAGTCGAAGTGTCGAAGAACTTGTAAAAAAAGGATATATCTTAAGACAGCCATCCGAGAAGGACCGCCGAAGTGTAGTATTAACACTTACTGAGAGTGGGGAAGAAAGATATAACAAGATAGAAGCTGATATGTACACTGAGTTCAAAAAGGTCTTCTCAAAAATCAAAAAGAGTGACCAGGATAAAGTGCTAGAAGCTTTAAGAATATATAACGAAGCTTGCAGAATGGTAGAGGAGGATTAGATTATGACACATAAAGAAAAAGCCCTAAAGCTATTTAACGAAAAGAATCTATGTTCGCAGGCTGTCCTTGTAGCGTTTGCTGAGGAATGTGGTCTCACCGAAGAGCAGGCTTTAAAAGTATCCGCCTGTTTTGGCACAGGAATGAGACAGGGAGAAGTATGTGGAGCATGTACAGGTGCCCTTATGGTATTAGGCTGCCTCTATGGTGAGCATGGTACGGGCGACTTGGTAAAGTGTGTAAGAGCAAATGAAGTTAACGATGAAATGATGAGAAGATTTGCAGAAAAGTCAGGTTCCTATATATGCAACGAATTACTTGGATGTGATGTAAGAACCGAAGAAGGAATAAAGTATGCCCAGGAGCAGAAGTTATTCACGGATTTCTGTCCTAAAATGGTTGCCAATGCAGTAGATATTATAGAGGAAATGATTGAGGAGAGAGAAGGCCATGGAAAGTAGTTTAATTATTCGCAAGGTGAAACCTGAAGATGCAGAAAGATTAGTTGATATATATTCATATTATGTTGAGAAAACAGCTGTATCCTTTGAGTACGAGGTTCCATCTGTAGAAGAATTTAAGAAAAGAATAAAACATATCACTGAAAAGTATCCGTATCTTGTGTGTGAGAAAGATGGAGAGATAATCGGATATGTATATGCGAGTGAGTATAGTTCCAGAGAAGCCTACTCATGGACTGTAGGAACTTCGATATATATTGATAAAGAATACCGCAGACAGGGCGCAGGTTCTCTGCTTTACAGGGAGCTGGAAAACGAGCTAAGAAAGATTGGAATCATCAATCTCCTGGCTGGTGTAGCATATTCCGCTCAGGAAGATGAATACCTATCCCACGATAGCTTTCTATTCCATGAAAAAGAAGGCTACAAGAAGGTGGCTCATATGGAAGAGGTAGGAAAGAAGTTTGATAGATGGTATGATCTTATCTGGATGCAGAAGAAGATATAAATGAAGGAGACATTTAGGGCGGAAGAGTAAAGGCTGGCCTGATTAACATAGCAAAATAATACAGGAGGATACCAACCAGATCTACAACTAGGGTAGGTCTGGTTCTTATTATATAAGTGAAATAATAGTGTTAATATAATTGACCAATTGTATAAATACTGATATCATATACATAACGCAACGCGTCATATAGGCCGATCGGAGATTATAATGAATAGAGGAAGTCAGATAAAAGAACTAAGAGAGAAAATGGGAATGAATCGAAGAGAGTTTTGTGATTATTATGGTATTCCATACAGAACGGTTCAAGATTGGGAAGCGGGGAAGAGAGAATTACCAGATTATCTACTTAGATTAATTATTTATAGAGCGGAAATCGAGCATGCTATTAAAGGTGAATCAAGATTATCCATTGATGATAATACATCAAGTTTGGACACATAAAATGATTTTTTGTTTCGTGAAGTCGCATTTTGCGACTTCACGAGAAAGGATATATTTCGGATATGACAAATGAAAATAAAGAGATGATACCTATGATCGTTAATGTAAATGATATAGGAAGCTTGATATACTCAATAAGAGGTAAACAAGTGATGTTAGACTATGATCTTGCTACTTTATATGGCTATGAAGTAAAAAGAGTAAATGAGCAAGTGAAACGTAATATTGGTAGATTTCCGGATGATTTTATGTTCCAACTTACATCTGAGGAGTGTGAAATCTTGAAGTCGCAAATTGCGACTTCATCAGAATCCAATTTTTTTTCTGGACAAGAAGGCGGTCGTAGAAAACCTCCGTATGCATTTACGGAACAAGGGATATATATGTTAGCTACGGTGCTTAAGGGAGAGATAGCTGAAAAGCAAAGTATATTTATAATGCGCGCATTTCGAGAGATGAGAAGATTTATATCTAATAATGCTATGCTTTTTGAAAAAGTCAGCCATATAGAATTGCAGCAGCTTGAATATCAAAAATCTACTGATGAAAAATTTGATAAGGTATTTCAGTATATTGAAGACCATGCCGAATCTGAACAGAAGATATTTTTTGACGGTCAAATATATGATGCTTTTAGTTTAATTGTTTCGATAATTCAAAAAGCGCAGCGTGAAATAGTATTAATTGATAGCTATGTGGATATTGATACTTTAAATATATTATCCAAGAAAAATACTGGTGTGGATGTAAAAATAATAACATATTCTAATGCAAGATTATCCAATACTGACATAACAAATTTCAATGCGCAGTACCCAAACCTTATAGTTAAGAGATCTCAGGTATTTCATGACAGGTTTATTATTTTGGACAGTTCTACAGTATATCACATAGGTGCGTCAATTAAAGATGCAGGTAAAAAATGTTTTGGTATCTCTATGATTCAGGATCCGGGAATAGTGACAGATTTATTAACTCGGTTACAATCTGTATAATGAGATATATTTCTAAGAAATATAATTGGTTTTAGTTTATTGACATTCATAGATTTATAATGTGCTTTAGATGAAGGGACGAAAATATTTTTTGTTTTCAGCGGAAGCGATGCCTGCATCAATTCCGTTCTTTTGAAATGGAACAGCCTGAAATATGGCTGTTCTTTTCTTTTGTGATGATTGAATATGTGGTATATTGTAAACATATGAAAAAACGGACGAGGTAATCGTTTTATGGGGAATAATATCGACAAAATTAAATCCGGTGCAACGACTGCATTCATCGATTCAACAAATAAATCCAGTGCTGCATACAAACCGGAATTCATATCAAATGATCATACAAATGGAGTAAAGGTACTCACATCGATAGAGGAAGAACTAAAGAGATGTGACTCCTTTACTTTTAGTGTTGCCTTTATAACTCTCGGTGGAATAGAGCCGCTGCTTCTTACATTTAAGGAACTTGAAGAGAGAGGTGTTCCGGGAAAGGTTCTTACAACAGACTACAACATGTTCACGGATCCCAAAGCTCTCGATAAGCTTGCAGAGTTTAAAAATATCGAACTTCGTATGTATCATGAGGATGCAGTATTATCCGGTTCTGAAGTTATAAGTGAAGGAAGCGCAGTCTTGGAAGATGGAACAGGTGCGACTCCAGATACCGAAAGAATCGGATTCCATACAAAGGGATATATCTTCAAGCGTGACGAGACATATACATTCATCATTGGAAGCTCTAATATGACAGGTAAGGCTCTTTCTGTAAATAAAGAGTGGAATACAAAAATGGTATCAACTGCCGAGGGTGAAATGTTTAAGAACATCCAGTCTGCTTTTGATGCGCTGTGGGATGATAAGAA
>JAILGP010000154.1 GCA_024696635.1 Eubacterium sp.
CGGAAAGATTATAAATGCCTGCTCCATGATGAGTGAGCTTGGTCGTGAGACTGTTTCTGCTTATGCAGCTGCAAAGGGTGGTCTTAAGATGCTTACAAAGAATATCTGCTCAGAGTATGGACAGTATAATATTCAGTGTAACGCCATTGGGCCTGGTTATATAGCAACTCCTCAGACAGCACCACTTCGCGCTAAGCAGGAGGACGGTTCAATGAATCCATTTGACAGATTCATCCGTTCTAAGACACCAGCTCAGAGATGGGGACGTACAGAGGATCTTGAGGGACTTGCAGTATTCCTTGCATCTCCAGCATCAGATTTTATCAACGGCCAGGTTATTTACATTGATGGTGGTATCCTTGCTTACATCGGTCAGGATCCTAACAATCTTGATGAGAGCAAATTTGCTTCAGAAAAGGAAGATGACGCAGACGTAAAAACTGCCGACCAGTAAATATTTATTGATAGAGGACAAGATGATGAATAGTGAAGCGACACTTAAAGCTTTGAGTAGATTTTCAGAAATAGGAATTATCCCTGTTGTTGTTTTAGAGGATGCAAATGATGCAGAACCTCTTGGAAGGGCTCTTATGGAGGGTGGTCTTCCTGCAGCGGAGGTTACATTTAGAACAGAGGCTGCCGAGGAGTCTATAAGAATTATGGCCGAGAAGTTTCCTGACATGCTAGTTGGTGCTGGAACAGTACTTACTAAGGAACAGGTTGACAGGGCAGTAAATGCAGGAGCAAAGTTTATAGTTTCTCCTGGATTTGATCCTGAGATAGTAAAGTATTGTCTGGAAAAGGATATACCTGTATGTCCTGGAATTCAGACACCTACAGAGCTGATTCAGGCAGTGAACTTAGGACTTGATCATGTTAAGTTTTTCCCTGCAGAAAATGCTGGTGGACTTAGTATGATAAATGCGGTGGGTGCTGCATTTCCTAAGGTAAAGTTTATGCCAACTGGTGGAATAAATGCAAAAAATGTTGTTGATTATCTTAAATCCAACAGAATATTCTGCTGTGGCGGAAGCTGGATGGTTAAGGGCGATATGATTAAGGCCAAGGACTTTGACAAGATTAAGTCATTGGTTGCAGAGGCACATGACATAGTAGAGTCATGCAGATAACCATCATTTTAAATTAGGGTATGATTTATTATACTTTTCTTTATTTTTATTTTTTATTTCGGGGAACCCAGGGCTTTTGCTCCGGGTTCTTTCCGTAAATGAGAAGAACAACATGAAAATAAAAAGATAAATAAAAGGAGAATAAAAAAATAATAAAAGGATAATAAAAAAATAATAAAAGAGAATAAAAAAATAATAAAAGAGAATAAAAAAAATAATTAAAAAAATATTATAAGTTAGAAAATATTTATAATAAAAAACTTCAGAAAGGTACAAGATAATATATAAGGAAACTAAAGATTAAAGGGTTTATCAGGAGGTATATAAGATGGGTGCTTATGTAATGGAAGAGGCGGAAAGATGCCTTAATTGTAAGAATCCACTTTGTCAGAAGGGATGTCCTATACATACGGATATTCCAAGGGTTATTGAATTATTTAAGGAAAGTAAGACTATGGATGCGGCGGAAATACTCTTTAGCAATAATCCGCTTTCTGTAATATGTTCTATTGTATGTAATCATGAAAAACAATGTGAAGGCCACTGCGTTAGAGGAATCAAAGGCAGTCCGGTACATTTCTCTGAAATCGAAAGGTATATATCGGATTCCTGCTTTGAAAGAATTAAGATAGATATGGCGCCACCTAATGGAAAAAAAGTTGGGGTAATAGGTGCCGGTCCTGCAGGCATTACCATATCCATAATACTTGCATCAAGAGGTTATAAGGTTACGATATTTGAATTAAATGACAAGATTGGAGGGATTCTCAGATATGGGATTCCTGAATTTAGATTGCCAAGGAGCATACTGGACAGGTATCTTGCTAAAATGCGTGAGCTGGGAATTATGATCAGACCTAGCTTTGCAATTGGAGGTTCTACAGGAATTTCTGATCTGCTTAAAGATGGCTATAAGGCTATATTTGTTGGAACTGGGGCCTGGAGACCTTACAAGCTGGGAATCCCTGGCGAGACATTTGGAAATGTATGCTATGCCATCAATTACCTTAATAATCCAGAAGGTTATATGCTGGGTAGGAAAGTTGCTATTATTGGTGCGGGAAATTCTGCCATGGATGTGGCCAGAACTGCAATAAGACGAGGCGTTGAGGAGGTTACTGTTTACGTACGTGGCAATAAGGTATCTGCATCAAACAAGGAATTTGATTATGCTGTCATGGATGGTGTAAAGTTTGAATATAATAAGATATGTAAAGAGATAAAAGATTCCAGCATAATTGTTTGTGATACAGAAGAAAATCAGGATGGGCATGTAGTTGGTATAGAAGGCAGCGAGCATGAAATTTATATAGATTCTGTAATTATCTCCATCAGTCAGAAGCCTCATGACAGACTTGTAAAAAAGGATGAAAATTTAAGACTGGATGACCGGGGTAATCTTAAAACTGATGACCAGGGAGAAACCACCATGGCTGGAGTATTTGCAGCAGGTGATGTGGCAACTGGTCCTAAAACGGTTGTTGAAGCTGTTGTGGGAGCTAAAAAAATAGCTGATGATATGGAAAGATACATGCAGTCATTAGACTAGATATAAAAGCCTGGAGCCTGGGCCGATTTACATGCTATTTTTTAAATACATAGTCGACTATGCTGTCAGTAAATATATCTATGGTTTCTTCGTATTTATCGGGATAGAGCTGGTCTTTTCCATGTCCTATAAGAGCCAGTGCCTTAAACATATTTCCCAGGATTTTCCAATCACATTCAGGATTATGATTTTCCAGGATATCCAGCATATGTTCAATTGTTGTGTGGTCATTATTGCTGTTTTTCCAATAATCCTCAGGCCAGCGAGCCTTAAGCTGGGCAATCTCATTTTCATTTAAATATTGAAATATATTATTATCAGAATTGTAAAGATTAGTGAGGTATTCTTTGAATGCCTCCTTATTCATTTTACCATCCTTTGTAAGAGTGGATAAAACTTCCTTAGACTGGCTTCTCTTATATAAAACAATTTCGTATATAAATTCTTCCTTTGTTTTAAAAAAATTATAAAATGTACCGGTAGCAATTCCGGCTGCTTTGGCAATATCACTTATAGAAGTTTTTTTAAGACCATACCTTTTGATTAAGTCGTATCCACTTTCCAACAGCATTACACGTACTCGCTCACGACCTTCTTCATTAAATATCTGTGGCATATCTATTAATCTCCCCCTTATGTCTATAAATTGTTTTTATACACATTTCTTTAAATTATATTGGAAAACATGTTAGAAAAAATCATTCAAAAAATTAAAAATATTCATAGTAATACTAAGCCATATAAATAAAAACATTCATGAAATATCATAGGACCTTGAATAAATGAACGGAAGCAAAATTCTGTTCATTTATTTTTTATATCATTCTTATATTTATTTGTCAAATTAAAAATAAGCATTTCCAGTTTGAT
>JAILGP010000200.1 GCA_024696635.1 Eubacterium sp.
TAAATAAATATCATATATAATATAAAATATATATTAAAAAGTATATCACATAAAAAACTTAATAATTCAAAAATAGTGAAACAGATTAATGAATCCATCTCACTATCTGTTTCACTATTATTTGTTAAATATAATTATTCAGCATCTGTTGCCGATGCATCTGTAGCTGTACCAAAATCTCCGATCATGCTGATTCCATAGCTTTGGCAAAGCCTTGTGAGCTCATCTTCATACATACCCATATATGTTTTTGAATCAGTAATCATTGAATTAGCTTCATCAAGCTTATCTGTATCAACCTCTTCTATAGCTGACACTACTGTATCCATAGCATCCTTCTGATACTCAGCTGATTTTACATAAATATCAAGAAGATTCTGAACCTCACCATTACTATAGCTTAAAGCCTTAAGATTTGTAAGGTATGTCTCGTAAGCTGGTATGGCAGTAGTTTTAAGCTCTTCCTTCCAGGTTTCTGAGTCAATATCAGCACCATCTTCATAATATTTATTGTAAATAGCTACTGCGGAATCTCTATCAGCAGCGATAGCAGGAAGATCTACATTAACAAGCTGAACTATTTCTTCAGGAGCTGTAACACCTGTTGAGCTTTCTTCTGTTACAGCTTCAGTTGTGGCTTCTTCCTCTTTTCCACATGCAGAAAGACTGAATACCATTATTAATGATGTAACTAGTACTAAAAATTTCTTCATAATTTTCCACCTTCATATTATATTTATTCTGAATCATTAAAAAAACACAGAATACACAACTGACACATTTTAACACATTAAGAAATAGATGTCAAAATCAGTTATTTAAAGTATAAAAACACTCATTTAAAAATTTAAATATTACTATTAATAAATAATATTTAATTAACCTGAATATTTATTTTATCTTTTTTATTTTTTCTTTTTCTTCTTTTTTCTTTTATCCTTATATTTTTTATATAAATCAGGTCTTCTTTCCTTCGTTCTCTCAATCGATTTATCCAGACGCCATTCATTAATAAGCTTATGGTTTCCAGATAATAGGACCTGAGGAACTTCTAACCCTTCATATACAGGAGGTCTTGTATATTGAGGATATTCCAAGAGCCCATTATAAAAGGATTCATCCTCGGCGCTGTCATCACTTCCAAGAACACCTGATATTTGTCTTGTTATTGCATCCATCATCATAATGGCCGGAAGCTCACCACCAGTAAGGACAAAGTCACCTATAGATACATGAATAGGATTAATTAATTCCAAAGCCCTTTCATCTATTCCCTCATAATGACCACATAGAAATACTATATTATCATTATGAGAAAGAGCATTTGCCATAGATTGATCAAATGTTCTTCCCTGTGGGGACATATATAAAACTCTTGTATTACCCTTACCTATTCTTTTCATTAAATCCTTGTAGCATAACCAGACAGGCTCAGCTTGTATAAGCATGCCCGAACCGCCTCCATATATATAATCATCAACATGACGGTTTTTATTCTGGGCATAATCTCTTATATTAATAGCCTCAAGATTAATAAGGCCTTTTTCTAAAGCTCTTTTGGTTATACTATGGGACATAGTATCCATAATAAGTTCAGGAAATAATGTCATAACATAGTAATTCATAGCCATATCATAGCTTTTTTATAAAGCTACATACCTTTCATAAGATTAACATTTATTGTCTTTTGTTCTAAATTTACATCAAGAACAAATTCAGGTATATCAAGAATATATTTAATAGAATCATCCTGCATTCTAACTATAAATATAGTCTGTTCAGCTCCATTTTCAGTATAATCTTCAAGAACACCAATCTTTTGACCCTGGGATATAACATCAAAACCAATTATATCAGCCATATAATATTCACCCTCTTCAAGAGGAATTGCATTATCTCTGGAAACAAATAATTCTATTCCTCTTAGATTTTCAACTTCTTCAATAGAAGAAAATTCTTTAAAACCTAAAACCGGCATTCCCTTCTTGAATTTACAGCTTACAACATGAACTAACTTGGTTCCTTCCTTAGTCATAAGATAGCATTCATCAAGATAAGAATATCTGTTAAGGTCGTCTGAAGTAGGGAATATACTTATCTCACCCTTCACTCCATGTGGAGATGAAAGAACTCCTATTCTAAACATATCTTCCATTCTAAGTTTCTCTCCAATTTAAAATTATAATTTATATATTTTAATGGTTATATCTCTTTAAATAAATAATTATTAATATCCGCAATTAACAGAATAAGCCGCAGCATCGCCACGGCTTATTCTCAAGATATTATTATCTAATATCAACAATGACCTTTTTGTCGCCTTTAGAAGATGCGGCTTTGACTACTGTTCTGATAGACTTTGCTATCCTGCCGCCCTTACCAATAACTTTACCCATGTCTTCTGGAGCAACAGTAAGCTCAAGTAAAGTAGTATCACCTTCTACTGTTTCGGTAACCACAACTTTGTCAGGGTTGTCGACTAGAGATCTAGCAATAACTTCAACTAACTCCTTCACAGTCCTACCTCCAGTAAATTATTTTTCAATACCTGCCTTCTTAAGAAGTTTTGCTACTGTTTCTGTAGGCTGTGCACCTGTTGCAAGCCACTTCTTAGCAGCTTCCTCATCTACCTTAAACATTGAAGGCTCCTGATTTGGATCGTATGAACCGATTTCATCAATAACCTTACCATCTCTTGCTGTTCTTGAATCAGCAACTACTACTCTGTAAATTGGATGCTTCTTGTAACCAAGTCTGCGAAGTCTGATTTTAACTGCCATTTTATTATTCCTCCATAATTATAAAAAATATATTAAGTACCCAGGGTGGCTTTTCCCTAAATACTGGTTTTAAAATCCAAACGGGAACTTCATACCGCCCTTACGACGTTTTTTGCTTCCCTTACCGCCCATCATATTAGACATCTGCTTCATCATTTTTCTAGTCTGTTCAAACTGCTTCATAAAACGATTTATTTCAGATATATCCATGCCGCAGCCCTTAGCAATTCGCTGTTTTCTGCTGACATTAATAATATCAGGGTTTTCTCTTTCTTCCTTTGTCATAGATTGGATAATAGCCTTTGGTTTAACCATAGCATCATCATCTATTTCTATATTACCAAGCTTCTGGCTCATTCCCGGTATCATATTCATGATATCAGTCATACTGCCCATCTTTTCCATTTGCTCCATCTGAGAAAGGAAATCATTAAAATCAAATGTTGCCTTACGGAGCTTCTCATTCATTTCCTTGGCTTGTTCTTCATCAATCGCGGCCTGAGCTTTCTCAATAAGTGATTCTACATCACCCATACCAAGGATTCGGCTTGCCATACGGTCAGGATAAAAAGGCTCAAGATCAGTAAGCTTTTCTCCCATTCCGGCATACATAATAGGTTTTCCCGTAACAGCTCTGATCGAAAGGGCTGCACCACCTCTTGTATCACCATCAAGCTTTGTAAGGATTACACCATCTATTCCAATTTCATCATTAAAGGTTTTAGCTACATTTACTGCATCCTGTCCAGTCATTGCATCAACTGTCAGAAGTGTGTAAGTAACATCAATATCCCTCTTAACATCCTTAAGTTCATCCATCATGTCGGTATCAATATGAAGACGACCGGCTGTATCTATAAATATAAGATTTAAATTCTTTTCATCAGCATATTTAAGAGCTTCTTTAACTATTTCAACCGGCTTATAATTTGTACCCATTTCAAATACAGGCACTCCAACCTTTTCACCATTGACCTTTAACTGATCAATAGCAGCGGGTCTATATATATCACAGGCTACAAGAAGTGGTTTTTTACCCTTATTCTTAAACTGACCTGCAAGCTTAGCAACGGATGTGGTTTTACCTGCACCCTGAAGACCACACATCATAATAATGGTTTTCTCGTTGCTTGGAAGAAGCTTCATTTCAGTAATTTCTGAACCCATAAGGCTTACAAGTTCATCTTTTACAATTTTTATAACCATCTGGCCGGGATTAAGTCCCTTCATAACATCTTCGCCAATGGCTTTCTCTGTTACTGAATTAACAAAACTCTTTACTATTTTAAAGTTAACATCGGCTTCAAGAAGTGCTCTTTTAACTTCTTTCATAGCCTCCTTAACATCAGCTTCATCCAGACGACCTTTGCTTTTAAGTTTTTTAAAGACGCTTTGCATCTTATCGCTTAAGCTATCAAATGCCATTCATTAACTCCTATTATTCTTATAAAAAATCAAATATTTCTTGGGCCTCCCCCGAAACACGGAGAAGCTTTTTGTCTATTTCCTTTAAAAGCTTATCTATATCATCTGTTTCTTTGACGCTTGCTCTTATGTCTTCTATTTCTGAAGTGAGACTTTCCAGCTTACTTCTGGCCTCAACAAATCTTTTTAAAAGACCAAGTTTTTTTTCATAATTTTCAAGCTTTACTGTAGTCCGTCTGACAAGATCAAACGCTGCTTGTCTGGAACAATCAAATTCTTCTGCCAATTCCGAATAACTCATATCATCAAATACAGAAGCAATATATACTTCTTTTTGATGTTCACTAAGGAGTTCTCCATAAAAATCATATAAAAGTGATTTTTTTAATCTTTCATCCATTTGAATATTGCATCTCCATACAGAAGAATTACTGCAAAGTAATTTTGCTTTACAACGATTGTTACTATATCAAATGTAATAGTTTATGTCAAATGTTTTATTGCATTTTTTGTAAGTTTTATAGCATTTTGTAAGTTATATCGCTTATCTGATTTTTACATGTAAGGATTATAACATATAAAAAGGGATGAGAACATCTCCCATCCCCTTTTATAAAAAGCTTTATTCTTCCGGATCTGCCTCTGATAAGTATCCGTTAGCATCAAAAGAATACCATTCTCCATCGATAACATACGATGTATCTGATGGATACCAGCCATTTGAATCCATAAAATACCAGCCCTTGTCATCCTGATACCAGTCTGCAGTTGCGCTCGTATCCATAACACCATCTGAACCTACATAATATCCGTCAACATATTGATCTTCACACAGATATGAATACCAGTAATAATATGTTACACCTTCAATAGTATAGCTATCCTGTCCGGTTTCAAAATAGTACCATGAACCATCAATCTGATTCCAGCCATTATAGCAATAACCGTTTGAATCTGTATATACCCATTGATAATCCCATTCGCCTGTTTCTGTATCAATCCAGTTCCAGTCCTTGTACCAGCCACCAGTTGCCAGTGTTCCATCTTCTGTCAGATAATATCCATCTGCAACACGATTGGTGTACATACTACCATCAACTTCATCAAAATAGTACCAGTTTTCACCTATCTTATTCCAGCCGGTAGCTACACTTCCATCAGAATTAATATATAACCATTCATCTTCCCATTCGCCTTTTTCCTTATCTGTCCAGAACCAGTTATTAAACCAGCCTTCAGACATAAAATTACCATTCTCGTCAAGATAGTATCCATCAACAACACTATCTGTAACCATATTGTAATAGTAATCAAAGTAATAATATGAACCATCTATTTCAGTCCAGCCTCTGGCAAGAGAACCATCTGATGTTACATATTTCCAACAACTATTCCATCCTTCGCTGTCCTTATATCCACCATCGAACCATCCCTCAGCTGAAAGATAGCCGTCAGCTTCAAACCGATAAGTTTTGCCATCAATCATAGCAGTCATCCATGTTTTGTTATCCTCATACCAATCTACATCCCCTTTAAGATAACAGGTAACATATTCTCCATTATAATCATATCCGGATGCACCATATCTAAAACCTTTATCATCCTTTATCCAGTCATATCTGACTTTTTCCGCTTTATATTTTTCATGCCAATCCTTGAAATCATTTTTTTCTTTATAAAGTGTTTGATAATCAAGTCCCCAGCCTGCATCACCGCTTTCTCTACCATTTATAAATCCGGTATAAGCATAGCCGTTCTCGTCAAAATATGTTTCTTCTTCATTAACTATATACCAGCCATTTTTAAGGATCTGTCCGGTTTTTTCATTTTTTAAAAGCTTAACACTTTTACCTTCGCCATCAACCTCGACATAATCATAATCCCACTGCCAATCAGTATGTTCAGAATCTTCTTTTTCCTTATTCCAGTAAGATGTATAATACATATCATATTTTGCATCGTAGCCTGAAGAATCATGTCCTATAGCCCCTCCGGCTTGGGCATCAATCCCTGCTCCAAGAAAAATCATAGAAGCAACTGCCGTAGTAATAATTGTTCTTAAAAAACCCTTTCTCATAAGCTCTCCCTTCAATATAATGTATTAAGACACCACGTCTTCAAAATAAAAAACATATTTATTATATCACACACAAAAACAATCGCCAGTCAAAACTTCCGTCAGCTTTTTACTTCTTTACCTTCCTTTTCCCCTTTGAAGACTTTCCTGAAATATAATTTGTAACATGCGCTCTGGATCTGTCACCGGAAGCTTTACTCAGTGATGATCTTTTCTTCTTTATGGAAACTGTTTGTTTATTCCACAGAGAATAATCTCTATCCATCAGTTCAAGAGTCATATCAGCTTTAATAGTAGGTTCCCCAGCCGTATCTATAAGCCTTTTATAGATATCACTTCTTCTGGTTCCCATAAGCCTGGGAAGTCCTTCCTTAAGCTGGATATTCAGCAGCTCGTTTCTCCATAAGAGACTTAGCTGAAGGTTAAGCCTTACCTTAGGAGAGACGGAGGCATCCCGTTCCACTATTACATTTTCATCATTTACATAGATTATCCCCCAATAATCAGGGACATGGTCGGATACATGAATATGACGTTCTCCCACTACCACATAATTAAGGTCGCAATATCTGTCATAATCCTTTATCTGACCAGCAAGACGTGTATATGTATCATTATCAGATTTTATTTCAAAACCAATAATCAGGCCCTTAATAATAGCAATGACATCCGCCCGGGATTTTCCTATTATTTTTTCTTCAATTATCCTTACTCTTCCATATCTTTCATCAAGATAATCAAAAAGAGGCTCCCTAATATCCTTATCAAGCATTTATTATCACCTTAAATTAAATCAGGGAGCTTACTATAAAGCTCCCTAAAATTCATATTAATAAGATTCAAATTATATAAAAATATATCACTTATCTAATCTCTTATTAAGTATTATTATTTAATC
>JAILGP010000226.1 GCA_024696635.1 Eubacterium sp.
AAAGCTTAAGCCGGTTGGGATTTGTATGATATCTCAATCGGCTTTTTTCTTTGCTTACAGAATTACTTTATATTTAAGCTTATACTTAAGAAATTATCTTAATATTTTTTTATATTTAAACATTAGATGACATTTAACATATCAAATTGTATAATAAAAAACTGAAGGTTTTGGATTTACATGTATCTTATGTAACGAATAATAAATAGTGATTTGATATAGTGGAGGATATATGAAGTTAAATTATAAAAATACAGTCTTGGTTGGACTTGCATTTATGTCTATAACAGCTTTCTGGCAGTTATATGATAATGTAATTCCCTTGCTGCTGACTAATACATTTCACTTGAACGAGACTATATCAGGGGCAATTATGGCTGCTGATAATATACTGGCTCTTTTTCTGCTTCCTTTGTTTGGAAAGCTTTCGGATAGGACTAATACACCTATTGGTAAAAGAATGCCCTTTATTTTAGCTGGAACATTTATTGCTGTCATTCTTTTGAATATTCTTCCTGTGATTGAAAATGGATATGCGGCAGGTAGTAGTAATCCTTTCTGCAGTTTTGCCTTCTTTGTTGTTCTTTTAGGTGCCCTGCTTTTTACTATGTCTATTTATCGTTCCCCGGCTGTTGCTCTTATGCCGGACATTACACCTAAGCCCCTTCGTTCCAGGGCCAATGCCATTATCAATTTAATGGGTGCAGGTGGAGGAATCATATATCTTATTTTTGCCAGCATAATGTATCCAAAGTCCAAGATTGAAGGGCTGGATCATGTGAATTACAGACCACTTTTTATATTTATGTCTTTATTTATGCTTGTTTGTATTGTTTTAATGAAGCTTACTGTTAATGAACCAAAGCTTGCTGCGGAAAATGATAAGATTGAGAAAGAACATCCTGAATGGGATCTTACAGAAGAGGATGAAAGTGGAAAAGCTGGTGGCAAGCTGCCAAAGGATGTGTTTCGTTCTATGCTTTTCCTTCTTGCGTCAATAATGCTCTGGTATATAGGTTATAATGCTGTAACTACCTGGTTTACTACATATATAAGTAATATTATGGGAGAAGGCCTTGGAGGTGCTTCAACCTGTTTTCTTATAGCAAATATAGGAGCTATTATATCCTACATTCCAATAGGACATCTTGCTTCTAAGATTGGAAGAAAGAAATCAATATATTTTGGTGTCTTGCTTTTGACATTTAGCTTTGGTCTTAGTTTTATACTTACAACAACTTCTGACCATGTTACGGTATTTATGTATATAGCATTTGCCCTTGTAGGACTTGCCTGGGCTGCAATCAATGTTAACTCCCTTCCAATGGTTGTGGAGATGTGCCGTGGGGCAGATACAGGAAAATATACAGGTTACTACTATACAGCATCCATGGCAGGACAGGTACTTACACCTATTATGGCAGGCTTCCTTATGAGAAATATAAGCTATAAGATTCTCTTTATATATGCGGCTTTATTTGCATTTGCCAGCTTCCTTACCATGACTCAGGTAAAACATGGTGATGTTAAAGCCAGCGCAGCAAGCGGCCTTGATGCATTTGAAGATATGGACTGATTTACCAAAAGGGACAGACCCCTTTGGCAAATTTTCTTGCAAAAAGTAATGCTAAATGTTAAAGTATAGGTTGGCTTTTTATAAAAGAATACTTTATATAATAGGAAGTGAAAAATGAAAATATTTAACACTAAAACAAGACAAAAGGAAGAATTTGTACCAATAAATGAAGGTAAGGTGGGAATATATGTATGTGGTCCTACAGTTTATGACTATATACATATTGGAAATGCCAGGCCTATGATCGTGTTCGATACCCTGAGAAGATACTTTGAACATAAGGGCTATGAGGTTAATTATGTTACAAACTTCACTGATGTTGATGATAAAATTATAAAACGTTCTATCGAAGAAGGGATACCTGCAAGCCAGGTTTCTGAAAAATATATAGCTGAATGTAAGAAGGATATGGAGGCTTTAAATGTTATGCCTGCCACAGTTCATCCTCAGGCTACTAAGGAAATTCCTGAAATGATAGACATGGTAAAAACTCTTATAGATAAAGATCATGCTTATGAAAAAAATGGAACAGTTTATTTTAAGGTTAGAAGCTTTAGTCCTTATGGTAAGCTTTCCCATAAGAATATAGATGATCTGGAGTCTGGACATAGAGCAGAGTCTCATGCTCTTAAGGTTACAGGTCAGGATGAAAAGGAAGATTCCCTTGATTTCGTACTTTGGAAACCAAAGAAGGAGGGTGAGCCCTTCTGGAAATCTCCATGGGGAGAGGGACGTCCGGGCTGGCATCTTGAGTGCTCATGCATGTCAAAGAAATATGTGGGAGATACTCTTGATATTCATGCTGGTGGAGAAGACCTTATATTCCCTCATCATGAAAATGAAATTGCACAGTCTGAGGCTGCTAATGGCTGCGAATTTGCTAACTATTGGATGCACAATGCATTTCTACGTATAAATGGAGACAAGATGTCCAAGTCCCTTGGTAATTTCTTCACAGTAAGAGAAATATGTGAAAAATATGATCCTCAGGTAGTACGTTTCTTTATGCTTTCTGCTCAGTATAGAACTCCTCTTAATTTTTCAGAAGAGCTTATACAGGATGCTGAGCGAGGACTTGAAAGAATTGTAAATGCAGCTGAAAAGCTTAAGGAAATAGCTGATAAGAAAAATGATATTAAGACCTCTGCAGAGGAACAGGCTATTCTTGAACAGAAGATTCCAGAATTTATAGAGAAGTTTGATAATGCTATGGATGATGATCTTAATACAGCTGATGCTATATCTATAGTATTTGAGCTTGTAAGATTTACTAATTCATGCACAAATGAAAACTCATCATCTGCATTTGCAGATTGCCTTTATAAAGTATTAAGTGAGCTGGTAACTAAGGTTTTAGGAATAAATCTTACCCGTAAGGCTGCTGAAATTAATGATGATGAAGTATCTTATATAGAAGATATGATAGCAAAGAGAACAGCAGCAAAGAAAGAAAAGAACTTTGCCAGAGCCGATGAAATAAGAGCAGAGCTTTTGGAAAAGGGAATTGTTCTTGAAGATACAAGAGAAGGGGTAAAGTGGAAGAAACAGTAAATAAAAGCAATAATGGATCTGAAATAATGCATGAGTTTGTATATATGGATATGATCATGGAAGCCCAAAAGGTTTCATCGACATATTCGCCTCTTGCTCTTGCCTATATAGGGGATAGTGTATTTGATCTTCTGATTAAGAATAGATTTGTATTTGCTTCAAATATGCAGCCTGAAAAATATCATCGAAGAGTTACTCAGATAGTTTCTGCTAATTTTCAGTCTGACTTTATCCGGAATTATATGGATAAGCTTACTGAAGAGGAGATGGCTGTATATAAAAGGGCCAGGAATTCTTCTCCTCATACAAAGGCTAAAAATGCAAGTCTCACAAGTTATCTTATGGCTACAGGACTTGAAGCAGTTATAGGCTATCTATATATGTCTGGGCAGAATCAGAGGATAAATGAAATAATAAATGAAGTTTTTGAGTTTTATAATTCAAGACAAGAATAAAGTGGATGTTTTATTAATAAGAAATAATATCAATAAATTTAAATATCAATAAATTTAAATATCAATAGTATAAAATATTTGATATAACAAGAGATTTAATAAGTGGAAAATAGAAAATAAAGAATATAGTTTAAAAGATTAATTACAAGGGAAATATATAATGGGATACGAAATATTTGGAAAGGATATGACTGAGCTTACACCACAGGTGGATAAAAACGGTTCCAATCAGAATAAAGACGGAATCAATGCTATAAATTCTGATATGCAAAATGATACAACAGACCGTCTTGAAGGAAAAAATGCAGTTCTTGAAGCCATGAAGGCTGGACGTACAATAGATAAATTATTTATACAGGACGGGATAAGGGATAATACCATTTCAAGTATTATCAGTAAGGTGAAGGGAACCGGTGCTCTTATTTCATTCGTTAAGAAGCAAAGGCTGGATTCTATGTCTGAAACCGGCCATCATCAGGGTATCATTGCTCAGACCACTTCCTATGAATATGCTAGTATTGACGATATATTTGCCCTTGCAAAGAAAAAGAAGGAGCCCCCATTTGTTATTATTCTTGATGGAATAGAGGACCCTCATAATTTAGGAGCTATTATAAGAACAGCTAATCTGGCTGGAGCTCATGGGGTTATAATTCCTAAGCACCATGCAAGCGGGATTACGGCTACAGTTATCAGGGCATCAGCTGGAGCTATTAATTTTACCCCTGTTGTTAAGGTTACAAATATTGCTAAAACTATTGATGAACTAAAAGGAAGAGGCTTGTGGTTTGCCTGCGCAGATATGACTGGTGAAGTAATGTACCGTTGTAATCTGACTGGAAGTATTGGACTTGTAATAGGCAATGAGGGCTCAGGAGTATCGCGACTTGTAAAGGAAAAATGCGACTATATAGTGGCTGTACCAATGAAGGGCGATATTGACTCGCTTAATGCCTCG
Organism: Eubacterium sp.; assembly: GCA_024696635.1. Classification (GTDB taxonomy): domain Bacteria; phylum Bacillota; class Clostridia; order Lachnospirales; family Lachnospiraceae; genus Eubacterium_Q. The sequence continues at coordinate 4,541 of JAILGP010000226.1, forward strand.
GTTGCTACGGGTGTGCTTTCCTATGAAATCGTTCGCCAGAGATACGAGCAGTCGGTAAGGGGCTGATAGCTTTAAATATAATATGTTAAGCATATGATGTTTTACTGAAAATATTACATATAAATTTAAGCAGAGTTATAGAATACTTGAGTATTAATAGTTGTTGAGGTTGTAAATATGACTAAATATAATATGTTATCTGATGATGATCTGATAAAGCTTACAAGACTTGGAGATAAGGATGCAGAAGAATATCTTCTTATGAAGTATAAGTCTTTTGTAAATAATGAAGTAAGAACAATGTTTCTTGTGGGGGCTGAGATAGAGGATCTTGCCCAGGAAGGAATGATAGGACTATTTCTTGCTATACGTGACTATGATATAGAATCCAAGGCCTCCTTCAGCACTTTCGCATATACTTGCATAAGAAACAAATGCAGATCAGCTATTGCTGCGGCTAACAGGATGAAGCATAGTCCTCTGAATAATTATATTTCATTTTTTTACAATGATGATGATTCAAATGAAATGGAAATTGTAAGTGATGAGGGAATGAATGATCCTGAATTTATAGTTATCCGTCAGGAGAAGCTTGAGAAAATGTATGAAGATCTTGAAATGAAGCTTAGCCCTATGGAAAAGAAGGTTGTAAGCCTTTATCTTGAAGGTATGACAAGGCGCGAGATTGCAGATAAAATCGGTAAAAGTGAGAAGTCTATAGATAATGCTCTCACAAGGATTCATAATAAATTAAAAGGATAAAAATTATAATATCATCATAATAAAAAGGGATAATTGCTTGACAGTTCTGATTCAATCAAGTATTATAAGGGACGTTAGATTTAACCTTTGCTAATATAGCTCAGTAGGTAGAGCGCAACATCGGTAATGTTGAGGTCACGGGTTCGATTCCCGTTATTAGCTTTAATAATCTGCAACCCATAATTTGATTTAATAAGACCTGAGATTAGCTCGGGGTTTCTTTATTAATGAGACATATAACAGGAGAGAAAAATGCTGCAAAATATTCCAGATAATTCTAAAAAATCAGGATATGGCAGAAGAAGGTTAGCCATTCTTTTGGCTCTATTTTTAGTGACCATTTTATTTAATATCCCAACTTTAAATGTTCATGCGGAGGATGTTTCTATTATCCTGGCTTTATGGCCAACGGAGGTAAATATTGGTGAGACAGTAACTGCAACCATTACCATTAATGGCGATGTCCTTGGTGATTATAATATTTCTCTTGAATATCCGGCTGATTTACTGGAATATCAATCTAATCCAGATGCTAATGGTTCAATACTTATATCTGGTTCAGGTCCCAATACACTTACCTATAACTTTAAAGCTAAGGCTGAAGGTGTGGCCCATATTGTTACAAGTGGTTATCAGCTTTATGATTCAAATGGTTATCAGCTTTCCGTTGAACATGCTGGCGGAAATATTACTATTGGTCAGGTTCAAGAAGATGATGGCAAGATTAATATAGGTGGAGAAGCTTATACATTAGTAAATGAATACCAGCTTCCTAAAGCGCCAGATGGATTTGAATTATCTTATGTAAACTATAATGATAAGGATATATATGCTTATAAAGCACCTAATAATTCCATAAAGGTTGTATGCTTGCAAAATTCTGAATATGAAGCAAAGTGGTTTGTTTATGATGAAGAAAAAGAAGAGTTTTCTCCTTTCCTTCTTTATGATATGGAAGGCATTAGTTATACCTTAATCAATATTCCTGATGACGTGGAAATACCAGAAGGCTTTACAGAAGGAAATCTATCAATCCAGGGAAGTCAGTTTAAAGCTTATACAGATGGTTCCAATAGTGGGCTATATCTTATATATGCGATAAATTCGGTGGGGAATACAGGATTATATTTTTATGATACTGATGAAGGAAGCCTGATAAGATATGATGCCGTAGATGCCATGGTAAAGTCTGTTTCTGAGATGAATAAGGAAGAGGATACAGATTCCTTCGACGATGTTTCGGAGGATGCAAGCTTTTCTGATGCTGCTGAGGAATCAGGCGCTGACTCAGAAGCTGTAGACGATAATAAAGAAGATAAGGAAGGTTCGCAACCACTTATAGTGGATGAGATAACAGAAGAAAAAAATCCAGAGGATGAATTTCTAACTAATAATAGACTTAAGTCAATGCTTAAGACTATGATGGTTATCTTTGTTATAATGTGTGTGATTATAATAATTCTTATAATCAGAAATGGTTATCTTGCTAGCCGGATTGATAATGACGATTTCGATGAAGATGACGAAGAGGAAAATGATATTATATCAGCCTCTGTGTCTGATGAAGAAGATGCTGCTCAAAAAGCAGCTGAGGCTATGGCTAAGGAGAAAACTAAAAAGTCAAAGAATACTAAGTATGATAGAAATGATGATACGGGTGAAATTCTTCTTGAGGAGGCAGAAGATAATAATTCAGGTGTAAATGTACCTCCAGCCGAGGATGTTGAAAAATCAAAGATTGAAGAGGCTAAAAAGCTAAGACCATATGGAATGGATTCTGCCTTCGATGTTGTTTCGGCGGATGAGGCTCCAGAGGGGGATCATGTTTATATTGAACCTGAACCAAATATGGAAGGCCTTATTGATCCGGCGCTCTATGAAAAAGATATTACTCCACTTACTCAAGATATGCTGGATGATAATTCTGAACAAGATGGGGCGAATAATGATTTTGAACAAGTGAGGGAAGATCTTAATACTGAAAAACTGTCCCGGGAGAATCCGTCTGAACAAGTAACTCTGAATAATGATTCAGAGGACCAGGAGCCTAAGGATAATTCAATGAGTCTAGAGGTGAAAGAGGGTTCAGTAGATAATTATGCAGATGATTCAAATAAAAAATCAGAAAGTAAGTCTGATAATATAAATGAAAATGCTGGTCGCAATAAGAAGAAACGCAGAAATAAAAAAGGAAAATCATCCGATAATTCTGCTAAACCTGTAAAAAAGACAGATAAGGTTGTTCTTCCGGGACAAGGCAATGAGGAGGATTATTAGGAATGGCAGAAGAAAACATTTCCAGAAATTTTATTGAGAATATAATCGATCAGGATCTGGCTGAGGGAAAGTACACTAAAATAGTAACAAGATTCCCACCAGAACCCAATGGATATCTTCATATAGGACACGCTAAGTCTATACTTCTTAACTACGGACTTGCAGTAGAATATGGTGGCCAGTTCAACCTTAGATTTGATGATACTAATCCTACTAAGGAAAAAGAAGAGTTCGTTGAATCTATAGTTAAGGATGTTGAATGGCTTGGGGCTGATTTCAGAGGACAGATTTTCTATGCATCAAATTATTTTGATCAGATGTATGAAGCTGCAATAAAGCTTATTAATAAGGGAAAGGCTTATGTGGATGATCTTTCTGCAGAAGAAATTAGAGAATATAGAGGAACTCTTACAGAGCCTGGTAAGGAAAGCCCATATCGTAATAGGAGTGTAGAAGAGAATCTTAAGCTTTTTCAGGATATGAAGGATGGTCTATATCCTGATGGAAGCAAGGTTCTTCGTGCAAAAATTGATATGGCGTCACCTAATATAAATATGCGTGATCCAGTTATCTATCGTATAGCAAGAATGACTCATCATAATACTGGAGATAAATGGCTTATCTACCCAATGTATGATTTTGCACATCCTATTGAAGATGCAATAGAAGGAGTTACTCATAGCATATGTACTCTTGAATTTGAAGATCACCGCCCACTTTATAACTGGGTTGTTGAAGAGCTTGAATATGAGAAACCACCTAAGCAGATTGAGTTTTCAAAGCTTTATCTTACAAATGTAGTAACAGGAAAACGTTACATAAAGAAGCTTGTTGAAGATGGAGTGGTAGATGGATGGGATGATCCAAGACTGGTATCTCTTGCTGCTCTTAGAAGACGTGGATTTACACCAGAATCTATTAAGACATTTATGGAGCTTGCTGGCGTCTCAAAGTCACAGAGTTCCTGTGATTATGCCATGCTGGAGTACTGCATAAGAGAGGATCTTAAACCTAAAGCTCCGCGATATATGGGCGTTCTTCATCCGCTCAAGCTGGTTATAGATAATTATCCAGAAGGACAAACAGAGTATTTTGATATTGAAAATAATACAGATGTTGAGGACGGAGGAAGCCGCAAGGTAAGCTTTTCAAGAGAGCTTTATATTGAGAAGGAAGACTTTATGGAAGAACCACCACGTAAGTATTTCAGACTCTTCCCTGGTAATGAAGTAAGACTTAAGGGTACTTATTTTGTTAAATGCACCGGCTTTGAAAAAGATGAAAACGGAGAAATAACTGTGGTTCACGGGACCTACGATCCAGAGACCCGTTCGGGAAGTGGATTTGAAGGACGCAAGGTTAAGGGTACGATTCATTGGGTAAATGCAAATGATTGTATTGATGCAGAGGTAAGACTCTATGAGAATCTTATAGATGAGGAAAAGGGTAAACTTAACGAGGATGGTTCTCTTAACTTTAATCCTAATTCACTGGAGGTTGTTGAGGCTAAACTTGAGGCTGCATCTGCAGAACTTAAACAAGGAGACCATGTTCAGTTTATTCGTAATGGTTATTTTGTTGTTGATACTAAAGATACTAGTGATGATCATAAGGTATTTAACCGTGTAGTCGGACTTAAAAGTTCATATAAGCCTAACTAAGATTATATAGTATGGTTTTTATATAGTCCGGTTTTATATAAGTCCTGGCTTCTTGATATTTTAAAGCTGGGATTTATATAAAATCGGACTTATATTTTTATTTATATGCTTATATATGATATTTGGATAGAGAAGTTATTGGCATATAAAAATAAATATGTTTATATCCTGTAATTTGGATATTCATATTTAATTATAAAAATAATATGTCTTAAGGATTGAAATTATGACTAATAAAAATTTTATACTGGAAAATGTAAAAGATTTTCATCTTAAGGATGTTCTGGAGTGTGGCCAATGTTTTCATTTTCAAAGGACTGATTCAGGCCTTAATTCAGGTGAGTGTGAGTATGATATTGTATATAGAGATAAGTTCCTTCATATAAAGGAGGAACCTGATGCAGATGGTATAAGGCTCATATTTGAAGATACGGAAGATTGGGAATTTGATGCTTTGTGGAAATCCTATTTTGATCTGGATAGAGATTATTCGGTGATTAAGGAGAAAATTATAGAAGCGGATCCCCGTCTTGAAGAAATCATTGAAGAGCATAATGGTATAAGAATTCTTAATCAGGATTTTTTTGAAACCTTGATTTCGTTTATAATTTCACAGAATAAGCAGATAAGTCAGATAAAACAGGTAGTAAAGAATCTTTCTTCAGATATAGGAAGCAAATTTGATATAACAATGATAAACCGTGTTGGTTCAGAATTTGATGCATTTTTCCCTAGTGTAGACCAGCTATATATGGCCTCTGAGGAAGAGATAAGAGCATCTAAATGTGGTTTCAGGGCTCCTTATATCAAGGACGCTGCAAATAAGGTTTACAATGGACTTATTACGGAAGAAGGACTTGCTGGACTTAGTACTGATGAGGCCAGACAAAAGCTGATGACAATACATGGGGTAGGAGAAAAGGTTGCAAATTGTGTTCTTTTATTTGGGCTTGGAAGAAGAGAAAGCTTTCCTGTGGATGTGTGGATGAAAAGAATATGTGAGTATCTGTATTTTGATAAAGATACACCTAAGTCTGAAATAGAAGCTTTTGCTATGGATAAGTTTGGTTCTGTGGCTGGATATGCTCAACAGTATCTTTTTATGTATGGGCAGAAACATAAAATTGGAGCTAAGTAATTTATACATATTAGAGATGGGTGATAATTATAATATAAAAAATTCATGAGAGAAAATAAAAGTGCTTAAATATAATATAAAAAATCATTAAAGATAATTAAATATTATAAAAGTACTTAAATATAAATGATCATGAAATGTAACAAATTTGATTATAAATGTTTAATTTATAAAATCTTTTTAAATAAAGGCTTGATTTTTTAATTTAATGTAGTACAATACTATTTGTGTTAGCACTCAACCTTTATGAGTGCTAAAAGTAAAAACTGATGAGTATGTCTTATCAGATTCGTTTTGGAAGTTTGATGATATATAAATATAAAGGAGGAATGAAATATGAACATCAAACCATTAGGTGACAGAGTAGTTCTTAAGGCTGCAGAAAAAGAAGAGACAACTGCTTCAGGAATAATCCTTACAGGTAATGCACAGGAGAAACCTCAGTATTCAGAGGTTGTAGCTGTTGGTCCTGGTAAAACAGATGATAATGGAAAGCTTATCCCTATGAATGTAGAGGTTGGTCAGAAGGTTATCTTCCAGCAGTACGCTGGTTCAACTGTTAAGGTTGGAGATCAGGAATATACAATCGTAGGTCAGGATAGCATCCTTGCGGTAGTTGAATAATATATTTGCTTATATTATTTAATTATCCTTAAGTAATGAAAGTAGTGATATATTTAAAAATTAGTGATAGAACTAATAAAAAAATTGATAATAGAATCAATAATAGAATAAATAATGAATAATTAATAAATTGGAGGCGTATAGTAATGGCTAAGGAAATTAAGTACGGTGCTGAAGCTAGAAAAGCACTTGAATCTGGAGTTAATCAGCTTGCTGATACAGTTAGGGTAACACTTGGACCTAAGGGACGTAATGTAGTTCTTGCAAAGTCTTATGGTTCACCACTTATTACAAATGATGGTGTTACAATAGCAAAGGATATCGAGCTTGAGGATGCATTCGAGAATATGGGTGCAGCAGTTGTTAAGGAAGTTGCTACAAAGACAAATGATGTAGCAGGTGATGGTACAACAACAGCTACAGTTCTTGCACAGGCTATGATAAATGAAGGAATGAAGAACCTTGCAGCAGGTGCTAATCCAATAGTACTTCGTAAGGGAATGAAGAAGGCTTCAGAGAAGGCAGTTGAAGCAATCCTTGCTTTAAGCCAGCCGGTTGATGGTAAGGATCAGATAGCTAAGGTTGCAGCGATCTCTGCAGGTGATGAAGAGGTTGGCGAGCTTGTAGCTGATGCTATGGATAAGGTTTCTAAGGATGGAGTTATAACAGTTGAAGAGTCTAAGACAATGAAGACTGAGCTTGATCTTGTAGAAGGTATGGAATTTGACAGAGGTTATGTATCAGCTTATATGTCAACAGACATGGAAAAGATGGTTGCTGAGCTTGATAACCCATATATCCTTATTACAGATAAGAAGATATCAAATATCCAGGATATCCTTCCACTTCTTGAGGAAATGGTTAAGACAGGTTCATCACTTCTTATCATCGCTGAGGATATTGAAGGTGAGGCGCTTACAACTCTTATCGTAAATAAGCTTCGTGGTACATTTAACGTAGTTGCTGTTAAGGCTCCTGGTTATGGCGACAGACGTAAGGATATGCTTCAGGATATAGCAATACTTACTGGTGGTACTGTAATTTCAACAGAGCTTGGTTATGAGCTTAAGGATGCTACTGTTGATCAGCTTGGTAGAGCTAAGAGTGTTAAGGTTTCTAAAGAGAATACAACAATCGTTGATGGTCTTGGTGATAAGGCTGCTCTTGAAGAGAGAATCAACCTTATAAAGACACAGATTGCAGATACAAAGTCAGACTTCGACAGAGAGAAGCTTCAGGAAAGACTTGCTAAGCTTGCTGGTGGTGTTGCAGTTATCAGAGTTGGTGCTGCTACAGAGACAGAGATGAAGGAAGCTAAGCTCAGACTTGAGGATGCGCTTAATGCTACACGTGCAGCAGTTGAAGAGGGTATCGTATCTGGTGGTGGAGCTGCTTATGTTCACGCTATTAAGGAAGTTGAAGCCCTTGCAGCTACACTTGAAGGAGATCAGAAGACTGGAGCTAAGATAGTTGCTAAGGCTATGGAAGCACCTCTTTATCATATAGTAGAGAATGCTGGTCTTGAAGGCTCTGTTATTGTTAACAAGGTTAAGGAATCAGATGATAAGACAGGCTTCGATGCATATAAGGAAGAATTCGTAGATATGGTAACTGCTGGTATTATCGATCCTGTTAAGGTTACACGTTCTGCTCTTCAGAATGCTACATCAATTGCAAGTACACTTCTTACAACTGAATCAGTTGTTGCTGATATCAAGGAAGATACACCTGCAATGCCTGCAGCAAATCCTGGAATGGGTATGTACTAAAATAGAATATAATATAATAAATCTGTTATATATAATAAGGGTGTCAGTTATCTGGCATCCTTATTTTTTTGCATTGTATTATTGAAATATAACTAAAGTTGTAATAAACTAAATTAGTTAGACTTATGAAAAAAGGAGGGCACTGAGAATGATAAAAGAAGAATTTATAGAGCTTCTTATTGATGAGGCCATGAAGGCTAGATGTATGGCTTATGCGCCATATTCAAATTATTTAGTTGGTGCGGCTCTTTTAGTACCGTCGGGTAATATTTTTACAGGATGTAATATTGAAAATGCATCCTATGGACTTACAAATTGTGCTGAAAGAACTGCAGTCTTTAAAGCTGTAAGTCAGGGTCAGAGACATATAGATGCTATAGCTATAGTAGGTGGTCCTCTGGAGGAAATTGATACTGATGAAATAAGTAAAGATGTGGATTATGCCTACCCTTGTGGAGCCTGTCGACAGGTGCTTTCAGAATTTCTTCCTGAGTCTGGTGATATAGATGTTATTGTAGCTAGAAGCAAAAAGGATTATAAGGTTTTAAAGCTTTCGGAGCTTTTGCCTAATTCTTTTAATTTATAAATGATATTCGATTAATTATTGTTTTATTAGCTTTAAATAATTATATTTACATTTTAATAATAATGTGGATGATGATGGCCAGACTATAGGCAAAATTCAAAAAAAATATATTAGAATAAATATTAAAAAAATGTTTAAAGGAGAACATAACTTGGAAAATTTTAAGGACAGATTTGGAAGAAAAGTAGAAGATATTAAGAAGGGCATTGAAGAATTAAAGGCTTACGATATTGTTAAAATCAATGACCTTCCTGAACAAAATGGAATTGGTTTTGTGCTTAGTCATATTAAGACGAAGGCCAGATTTTCTGTAGTTCTTTGCGATGACGAGAATAAGGTTTTTGCTATTGGATTTAGAACCCCACCAACTAATTCAAAGGGTATTCAGCATATTGTAGAACATACAGTTCTTTGTGGTTCTAAGAAGTATCCGGCCAAGGACCCCTTTGTTGAACTTGCAAAAGGCTCACTTAATACATTTCTCAATGCAATGACATATAGCGATAAAACAGTATATCCTATTGCAAGCTGTAATGATAAGGATTTTCGTAATCTTACGGATGTTTATTTGGATGCGGTTTTTAATCCTAATATCTATAGTAGGGAGGAGATTTTTAAGCAGGAAGGCTGGCACTATGAGATGGAGTCTCCTGACAGTGACCTTATTATAAATGGAGTTGTTTATAATGAAATGAGGGGAGTTTATTCTTCTCCTGATAATATACTTGCTACTGTTATAAATCAGAAAATGTACCCTGATACTCCTTATGGAGTAGATTCTGGCGGTGACCCTGATATTATTCCTGATCTTAGCAGAGAGGAATATCTTGATTATCATAAGAATTATTATCATCCATCAAATTCATATATTTATTTATATGGGGATATGGATATAGTAGAACAATTATCTTATATAGATGATCAGTATCTTAAGAATTATGATTACTTATATGTTCCTTCTGAACTTGCTCTTCAGGATGCATTTGATAGGCCAATCAGATATACCACTCAATATTCAATAACTAAGGATGAGGTGGAAGATAGCCAATCTATGCTCAGTTATAATGTGGTAACCGGAAAAAGTACGGATAAGTATATAGGAATGGCTCTTAATATTATACAGTATATTCTTATTGATTCTCCAGGTGCTCCTCTCAAAAAAGTGCTTGTTGATTCGGGTATATGTTCAGATGCTGAATCCTCATATGATAATACTATGCTTCAACCGCTTTTCTCTATTATTGCAAGAGATGCGGATAGTTCTGATGCAGAAAAGTTTTATAATCTTATTGAAGACCAGCTTAGGGAATATGTTGCTAATGGTCTCGATAAGGAGGCTCTGGAATCTACACTCAATGTATTTGAATTCAGAAATAAAGAGGGAGCTATTGGACGTTATCCTAAGGGACTTTTTATGGGGCTGAATGATTTTGTGGGCTGGCTCTATGATGATGAACTGGCTCAGGATACACTTACCATGCAGCCAGTATTTGATTATCTGAGAGAGGGTATAAATAAAAATCTGCTTAATCCTGAAGATGATAGTCATGGATATTTTGAAGAGGTTATTCAGAGGTTCCTTCTTGATAATAATCATAAGTCTCTTATAGTTGCTGAACCTTGTGTTGATCTTAATGCAGGTAAGGATTCAGACCTCCGTGACAAGCTTGCAGCTTATAAGAATAGTCTTACTGGCGAAGAAATAGAGAAAATTGTGGCAGATACTGCTCATCTCAAGGAGTATCAGTCAGAACCATCAAGTCCTGAAGAACTGGCAACCATACCTTTACTTAGTATTGAAGATATTAATCCAAAGACTAAAGAGGTTTATAACAGAGAAAGTGAAGTGGCAGGAGCTAAAGTAATCGCACACGATATATTTACAAATGGTATAACTTATGCTGATTTTTATTTTGATATAAGCGATTTTACTCTTAAAGAGCTCAGTATAGCTCAGCTTATTGTTGAGCTTCTTAAATATGTTGATACAGATAATTATTCTTATAATGACCTCACTAAGAAAATCGATCTTGTATCAGGTGGTATAAATTTCAACCTTGGAAGCTTTAATAAGTCCAGTGGTGGAGCCATGATTTATTCCTGCTGTAGAATCAAAACTTTTGATGATAAGATTGATGCTGGCATGGAACTTCTTAAGGATATAATCACAAAGTCACATGTGACAGATAAAAAGAGAGTTAAGGAAGTTATATCAGAGATTAAGGTTTCTGGAAAAAATGGCCTTCTTGAAGCTGGTCATATTACAGCAAGAACAAGAGCTATGTCTTACATAGATCCAACAGCTAAAATATCAGAGGCTATGGAGGGACTTGATTATTTCAGATATATCGATTATCTGGATAAGAATTTTGAAGATGTATATGACGAGCTTTCTAAGGAGCTGGAAAGAATATATAGAAAGCTTTTCCGCTGCAAATCCCTTATTGTTTCTTATACAAATGATAAGCCTGAATCACTGCTTGAGAATTCGCTTACAAGTATTCTTCCGGAACTTAGTCAGGAGGAGGCTGGACCTTGCGTACTTGATACTATTACAAGTGATGTTTTGAATGAGGGATTAAAAACTTCATCTAAGGTTCAGTATGTAGCACAGGTTGCAGATTATAAGTCTGCTGGACTTGAGTATAATGGGGCTCTTAATGTTCTTAAAACTATAATGGCATATGATTATTTGTGGATAAATGTAAGAGTTAAGGGCGGCGCTTATGGATGTATGTGTGATTTCATGAGAAATGGTGGCGAATTCTTTGTGTCCTACAGGGATCCTAATCTTGAAGATACATACGATATATATAAGAAAGCTATTGAATATGTGGAAAACTTTGATTGCTCTGACAGAGATATGCTTAAATATATAATTGGTACCCTGGCTGGAGTTGATGCACCTATGGCTCCTCCTATCTTAGGTCTTCTTTCATTTAATGTATATGTTTCTGAAATTAGTGATGAGGATAGACAAAAGAGTAGAGACCAGATACTATCTGCAAATCAGGAAGTGATCAGAAGCCTGGCTCCATATATGAAGGTCTTATCTGAAAGTAAGGTTGTTTGTACAGTAGGTGGAGAGGAAAAGATTCAGAATGCTGGTTCTATCTTCAAAACAATAGATAAATTAGTTTAAAAGCCATTGGTTTAAAAACTATAATTATTATATGAATAAATTGATTATAGTTTATATTAGGAAATTATTATGAAAGAAAAGAATTTTAAATCTGGATTTGTAGCGATTCTGGGTCGTCCCAACGTTGGTAAATCTACAATCATGAATCATTTGATTGGTATGAAAATTGCTGCTGTAAGTAAAAGGGCCCAGACCACAAGAAAAAGAATACAGACAGTTTATACTGATGATAGGGGACAGATTATATTCCTGGATACCCCTGGGATTAATAAGGCTGAAACAAAACTAGGAGAATATATGCTGGAGTCGGCGGTTGATACTTTAAAAACCGCCGATATGATCATGTGGATTATTGAACCTTCGGATTTTATTGGTACTGGAGAAAGGTATGTGGCTGAACTTATTGGTAAAGCTGCCAAATCAGCCAATCTACCAGTTCTTCTTGTTGTTAATAAGGCGGATACTGCGGAGGAAGACTTCGTAAAGAAAACATTTGACAAATATTCTGAATACATGATGGAAAGTGAATCCATGAAATTTGATAAATGTCTTGCTGTATCAGCAACAGAGGGAAGCGGCCTTGAAGATTTAAAAATTTCAATTTTTGAAATGCTTCCTGAGGGTCCTATGTATTTTGACGAAGATACAGTTACTGATGAAACAGAAAGGGAAATTGTCGCTGAATTTGTTAGAGAAAAATGTCTTAGAAATCTAGATAAAGAGATACCTCATGGAATAGCTGTAGTGGTGGATAAGATGCATAGCCGTATATCTTCCAGGGGTGAGAATATAGTTGATATAGATGCAACCATAATTTGTGAAAGAGAAGCTCATAAGGGTATCATTATAGGTAAAAAAGGAGCTATGCTTAGAAAAATTGGTAGTGAATCCCGACGTGACATAGAAGATATGCTTGAGGAAAAAGTTAACCTGAAATTATGGGTTAAGGTCAGACCGGGCTGGAGAGATAAGAAGAATTTTATGTCGGAATATGGCTATAAAAAATAATTCTTTCAATTTTCTTAAATGTAATACAGGTGGATGATGTTTGAAAATACAGTGGTCAGGGGGATTGTTCTAGATACATCCCTTATAAAAGAATATGATAAAAGACTCCTTATTCTTACTGTGGAACTTGGTAGAATTACTGTATTTGCCAATGGAGCAAGAAGGAAGAATTCTTCCCTTACAGCTGTTAGTCAGAAGTTTGTTATGGGAAGCTTTACTATCAGGCCAAGTGGAAGAGAGTCTTACGCTCTGATAAGTGCTGAAATAGAAGAATCATTTCTTGATTTGTCCTATGATATTGAAAAGATGGCCTACGCTTCTTATTTTTGTGAACTTGCAGGACATTATACTAGGGAAGGAATAGGGGCAACGGACGAACTTAATCTTTTATATGTTACATTTAAAAAGATTCTTTCGGACAGATTCTCGCTTAAATTTATCAAAAGTGTTTTTGAATGTAAATTGCTTGATATAGAGGGCATGGGGCTTCAGATGTATGAATGTGTAAAAACCCAAACGGATAAAGACCTTCATCATATAAGTCTGGAAGATGGTGGTCTTGTTACTGATGCGGTTCTTAGTTCGACGAAATCACCAATATATATATCTGATGGGGCTATTTATATGATCAGATATATACTCAGCTGCAGCATTGACAGGGTATATTCCTTTGAAATTAAGCAGGAGATTGCGGATGAGGTGGCCTTGCTTATGGATAAGTATATAAGCCTTAATGCGGATAGACATTTTAAATCACTTGATATATTGGTGGATATTATGGAATGATTATAAATAATGCTTTTATTTGTTTGCGTTTTATGATAAAATCATAACTCGTTGATTTTATCGTGAAATAATAGATAAACTAAGTCGATTATATAGATTTATAAATAAAATTATATATTTAGTTTTATGTGTATAGTTTTATTTATTGAACAGAGAAAGGTGTAAAGGGATAAGGGATTTATATAAAATGAAAATGTTTTCTAATTCAAAATCTATTAAGACTTTTGGTGTTATGAGTGCTTTGCTTTTTTCTCTTAGTGGATGTGCTTCATTTATCAAGTCTGATGATGAAACTACTACTGAAGATACTCCTGTTGAACGTGTGTCTCTTGTTCAGGATATTACAGAGAATACACTTCAACTTAATTCCAATGGTACTTTAATGGAGATATCATGTGAAGATTATTCAGACCAGGGGATTGATATAAATGGTCTGGAGGATTATATAAAGGCTGAAATTGATGCCTATAATAACGAAAATGGCTTATCTAAGATGTCTTTGGTTGAATATCAGGAAGAAAATGGTTTTGTTAAAACTGCTATTCAATATAGTGACATTAATACATATAATGATTTTAATTTAATGGATATAATGATCAGCCTTTATGATAAGGAAGAGGCTGATGAAGTTGCTCAGGAAGAAGCGAAGGCTAGACTTGAGGCAGCTCAGGCGGCACAGGTTGTAGTTGAAGAAACTGAAATTGATGAAGAGGCACTTGCTGAGGCTGGCTATAGCCTTGATGATATAGAAGAAGGTGCAATAGCTGAATCATCAGGTGATGTAGCGACTGCGACAGACGCTGTAGCGACATTTACAGATGCATCAGGTAATATTTCAGAATCTAGTGATATTTCAAGTGATACTTATATGATGGTTAAAACTTCAGAACCTATTGTTGTGGAAGTGGTTAGTGGAAAGGTTCTATATACAAATTATCATGCTGAGATGATAGATGCTTCAAGTGCAAGGGTTCTTGGAGATGGAGAAGCCATAATCATTTATGAATATAGCTATTAATTAGCATTTATATTTAATATACATGGGATATTATTTCCTGTAATTTTAATTAGGGAGTTTAGATAAGGAGAAAGCTATGGATAAAACACAGAAGACAATGGAAAAAATCATATCTCTTGCCAAGACCAGAGGTTTTGTATACCCAGGTTCAGAAATTTATGGTGGACTGGCTAATACATGGGATTATGGAAATCTTGGTGTAGAGCTTAAGAATAATGTTAAGAAGGCCTGGTGGAAAAAATTCATCCAGGAATGTCCTTACAATGTTGGAGTTGATACAGCTATTCTTATGAATCCTCAGACATGGGTTGCATCAGGACACCTTGGAAGCTTTTCAGATCCTCTTATGGATTGTAAAGAATGTCATGAAAGATTCAGAGCTGATCAGGTTATTGAAAACTTTGCTTCTGAAAATGGTATAAAACTCGATTCTTCTGTTGATGGCTGGTCAAATGAAGAAATGGAGAAGTTTATCGAAGAACATAATATTCCATGTCCTTCCTGTGGAAAGCATAACTTTACTGGAATCAGACAGTTCAATCTTATGTTTAAAACCTTCCAGGGCGTAACAGAGGATGCAAAGAATACAGTATATCTCAGACCTGAAACAGCTCAGGGTATCTTCGTTAACTTTAAGAATGTACAGAGAACATCTCGTAAGAAGGTTCCTTTTGGAATAGGACAGGTTGGTAAGTCTTTTAGAAATGAGATTACACCTGGTAACTTTACTTTTAGAACAAGAGAGTTTGAGCAGATGGAGCTTGAATTCTTCTGCAAGCCAGGAACACAGACAGAGTGGTTTGAATATTGGAGAAAGTTCTGCTTTGAATGGCTTCTTTCTCTTGGTATAAAAGAAGAGAACTTAAGACTTCGTGATCATGATGAGGAAGAGCTTTCCTTCTATAGTGATCATACAACTGATATAGAGTATGCATTCCCATTCACAGACTGGGGCGAGCTTTGGGGCATAGCATCACGTACTGACTATGATCTTACACAGCATCAGAATACTTCAGGTGAGCCTATGGATTACTTTGATGATGAAACTCATGAGAAGTATATTCCTTATGTAGTTGAGCCATCACTTGGTGCTGACCGTGTTACACTTGCTTTCCTTTGTGAAGCATATGATGAGGAAGTCCTTGATGCTGAAAAGAATGATGTTCGTACTGTATTACATTTCCATCCAGCAATTGCTCCTGTAAAGATTGGTGTATTCCCACTTTCAAAGAAGCTTGCTGAGGGCGCTGATAAGGTATATGCCCAGCTTAGTAGGTACTGGAATTGTGAATATGATGACAGAGGAGCTATCGGTAAGAGATATCGTCGTCAGGATGAAATTGGTACTCCATTCTGTATTACTTATGATTTTGATTCAGAAGAAGACGGAGCTGTAACTGTTCGTGATCGTGATACAATGGAGCAGGAGAGAGTTAAGATTGAAGATCTCAAGGCTTACTTTGAAGAGAAGCTTGCATTCTAAGTGATTTAATAATAATTGTAAACAGGTATAAGTATGGATTAATCTGCTTATGCCTGTTTTTGTTATAAATGTGTGAAAAATACGTTAAAAAAATGTTAATTTCAGTATTCTAATCTAAAAGACTTTGTGTTATACTGTTAGGCAGTCACGGACTCTATGTTCTTTTCGTATGCAATCCGTTAGGGGTTTATAGGATTTATCATAGGTTCCGAATAATAATCTAATACTTAGGAGGTATTAAACAACATGGCAAAATGGGTTTATATGTTTAGCGAAGGCGACATGACCATGCGTAATCTTCTCGGTGGAAAGGGATGTAACCTTGCTGAGATGACAAAAATCGGTCTTCCTGTACCACAGGGCTTCACAGTTACAACAGAAGCTTGTACACAGTACTATGAGGACGGACGTCAGATCAACGACGAAATCATGACTCAGGTTATGGAAGGCGTTGCAAAGATGGAAGAGGTTAATGGTAAGAAGTTTGGTTCTAAGGAGAATCCTCTTCTTGTATCTGTACGTTCAGGTGCGAGAGCTTCTATGCCAGGTATGATGGATACAATCCTTAACCTTGGACTTAATGATGAAGTTGTTGCAGCTATGATAGCTGGTAACCCAGATCCAGCATTTGAGAGATTCGTATATGATTCATACAGACGTTTCATCCAGATGTTCTCAGATGTCGTTATGGAAGTTGGTAAGAAGTATTTCGAGCAGCTTATTGACAAGATGAAGGAAGAGAAGGGCGTTAAGTTCGACGTTGAACTTACTGCTGCTGACCTTAAGGAACTTGCTACACAGTTTAAGGCTGAGTACAAGAGCCAGCTTGGTGAGGATTTCCCTTCAGATCCTGTTACACAGCTTAAGCTTGCTATCGAGGCTGTATTCCGTTCATGGGATAACCCTCGTGCAAATGTATATCGTCGTGATAATGATATCCCTTATTCATGGGGAACAGCTGTAAACGTAATGCCTATGGTATTTGGTAACCTTAACAATGAATCAGGTACTGGTGTTGCATTTACAAGAGATCCTGCAACTGGTGAGAACAAGCTTATGGGCGAGTTCCTTATCAATGCACAGGGTGAAGACGTTGTTGCTGGTGTTCGTACACCTATGCCTATCACTCAGATGGAGCAGGAGTTCCCAGAGGCTTACAAGCAGTTCCTTGATGTTTGTGAGACACTTGAGAACCACTACCATGATATGCAGGATATGGAGTTTACAGTAGAGAATAAGAAGCTTTATATGCTTCAGTGTAGAAATGGTAAGAGAACAGCTCCTGCAGCTCTTAAGATTGCTTGTGACCTTGTTGATGAAGGACATAAGACACCTGAAGAAGCAGTTGCAATGATCGATCCTCGTAACCTTGATACACTTCTTCACCCACAGTTTGATGCTAAGGCTCTTAAGGCTGCTACACCACTTGGAAAGGGACTAGGAGCTTCTCCTGGTGCTGCTTGTGGTAAGGCTGTATTCACAGCTGAAGATGCTGTTGAATGGGCTGCTAGAGGTGAGAAGGTTGTACTTGTAAGACTTGAGACATCTCCTGAAGATATCACAGGTATGAAGAGTGCACAGGGTATCCTTACAGTTCGTGGTGGTATGACATCACACGCTGCCGTTGTTGCTCGTGGTATGGGTACATGCTGTGTATCTGGTTGTGGCGACATC
>JAILGP010000234.1 GCA_024696635.1 Eubacterium sp.
AGTATTACACCCCTCTCGTATTTCCATCTTCTCTCTATCGCAAAATTCCTGAGAAATTAAATATCCCTCACTGCATTGTTTCTTTACCAAAATATCTACAATGGATAATAATAACACCCAGCATTCCTTTTTCTGTTAATCATAAAATCTTCATCACTGAGAGCCGCTCTAATTATGTTTTCCTATATGGAACATGTATTGTAGGTACTTTATGCATGTTATCTCTAAAAATAGGAAGCAAATCCCACAGTTCCCTCACTTGCTTTCTTATTCCATTAGAATCTGCTATATCCGCTTTACTATCAAAATCTGGATAAATCACTATTACAGGCAAACCTTGATCATTAATACCATAATCGATTTCTTCCTTTAATGCTCTACTATTTCTTGTTATATCACTTAAAACCAATACTATATTCTTTGAATTTCTAATTCTTTCTCTTAGACGAGGTTTTAATGTTTTTTCCCAATCACTCCCATCACGAACATTATAATTCTTGTTATGAGAATCTATAAAAGGAAATGTACTATCCTCTCCCTTCCACGCTTTTAACAAGTTATAAGTCACAAAATCCGGCGTTGAAGCTGCCCCCAAATTATTTTGATTAAACGGTTCATCTACATAAAAAGCACAATAATTACCGTTACGATATCCCATAAGTTCTACCTCCTGTTTGTCGCGTTAAACATATCCTTATATTCATATAATTTATAATCTTTAGCATCACCATATAATACTATTTTTACCTTTGCTTTCAGACTTACCCCGCTGCTGTTCAAAGTGCATAACATACACCTCAAAAGTGAACTGTTTTCTTTCGGGCCATCATCAAATCTTGGTATTCCTGTACCCAGCAATGGTAAAACAATATCATTCATCGCATAAACTCGGTCTATTTCCTTCCACATTTTCATAAGCATCTGTTCATACTGAGCCATATTTGTATGCGCTTCATGTTGATCATTTAACTTTGTCATTGCTAATAACAAATATTTTTCATCATCTACACTACTCTCATATGGAATAATCGTCCCTAATGGAAAAGAATAAAGCCCTTGTTCATCACAAGGTATATTTAGTCTCTCTGCCTCAGATTTAATAGTTTCTTTCAACTCATCTATAGAGGCATGATTTAGAACAAGTTGCCCATGAAGTGACTTTTTTGAAATTATCACATCATCAACTCGTACATCGAAGTGATTATCACAACCTATAACCTTCCAACCAGAAGTCTCAAAAATATCGCCCACTGAAATACTCACAGCAGTTCTTCTTATAGTTAACCTCACTTCATCCTTAAAGATTTTCCCTATCAATGTATATGCCAAAATAAATAATATAAACGTCCCAGCCAAAACACTCGCTAAGCTTCGCCAAGCAGAATTTGTCCACTGATTTAAGGATACCCCCAAGATTGACATAACCGTGGATAAAATTCCTATAGCTGTAATGGATATATATAAGCTGTCTCGAAACTGTTTCGATAATTTGCCACATACAGCATATATTTTTTTCATATTCTTTAAATCTGTCCTCCTACCTTGGTCCCATAAATCTATCACCATTAAGATGAATCATATGATCTGGCATATCCGCAATCCACACTTCCGTTTCCCAGGCCAGTGAATCTGCAAATTTCTTATATGTTGCAAAGTCTAAAAACGCTGTAACAAACACCTTCCCAGCAGATACATTTGTTGTCATTTCAGATATTTCAATTATTCTTTTGGGATCCATAGGGCCAACAGATGTTACTGACTCCACAAAGTAAATCCAATCCTTATCTTCTCTGTACAAAACGACATCCGGCATCTTATCATGTAAAGTAATTTCAAAGCCTAATTCCTTCAGCTTATCAACATTCTTTACCAAATCTTTAGCAATCGTATCCCCCACATAAAGGCATTCTGCATTTGGCGCAAATCTAGGAGCAAATTCCTCAATAATCGCCTTCTGAAGTTCGTTATGCTTCCCTGCTGAGAACTGGAAGTCCGCTCCGTTAATTTTAACCGGCATCATCGTCATTTTCTTTTTTGAAGCATAAATATCCACTAACTTTTCATGATATAACAAAAAACGTTCCATCATTTTTTCATCATTACTTGAATTAATGGCTTGTAGTACTTTTAATGTTTCTTCGGTTATACGATATCGATAATTTGGACTATTTGTAGCTTTTCCATTATCTTCGATTAAAGCCGCTGTCCTAAATCTATGCATGGCCTGTTTGCGGAATGTTTCACGACTATTTTCCGCATAAGTTGTCCCATAATTCTGATTTACAAAAGCTATAATATCATGAATGCGTATCCATTCATTTGACGCACTCTTCCACTCATTACTCGGTTTAATTCCTGCCATAGCTAATAAGCTTAGTGCACAAATATCTGACTGCTGCGCCTTTGGCATACCTATATCTTCTAAAAACTTCCTTGCTTCATCTATTTTAGACATACGCCACCTCCGAAATAATACGATCGCAATTATCTGTAGATAAATCTTTAGAAAGTAAAACTTGTTCACCAATTTCTTTAATCAAATCTACCGGCGGAACAGGAATATTATTAATTTCTGTACTGTTAACCTGCGTACTTCCATTTAAGATTCTATAGTACATATCA
>JAILGP010000020.1 GCA_024696635.1 Eubacterium sp.
CTCAGCCCATGAATGGGTCTGAAGCTCATTATTTATTAGGAAGGTTATTTATTTTTAATTTGAATATTTGCAGCATTTTCCTTATTTATATTCTTTTTGGCTGGCTCTCTACGTTTTTTTGCTTGTTCTGCACGATTTGCACCATAATTTTTTAAATCCACGTAATTCTTAGATCCAGAGGCTGCTTTTCTTGTTTTATTGATACTTGTAACCAGTTTATTTAAATTATTGCTTGCCTTTGGAATATACTTTGACATGATTGCAACAGCATCTAGCGTATTATTGAATCTTTCCTTTCCACCGGAACTGGTTCTAACCTTTTCCTTGTCTGCCATATATATCTGAGAAGCAATATGAAGATTATGGCTTAAGCCCTTTAATTCAGATAATGCCTCTTTCTTATCAGTATCTAGTGAAAAATCATATTTGTTTTTTAAATCTGCTATAGCTTTAACGGCATTTGTTACAGCCTTATATTTGTCGCTTCGATCCTTTGAAGACATCATGTTTTTGGAAAGTTTATTCATATCACTGATATAATCAGATATTTTATCTGTAATTACCTCGTAAGGCCTGCCATAAATATGAGCTGAACATGCTTCAATATTTTCAGGACTGGAAAGTGCTTTGTTAACTTCCTCATTAGGATATGTAAGCTTATTCAAAGTATCAGAGTCTTTTAGAGCTTCAGCAAGTTTATGTATTTTGTCGATGCTAAATTTTTCTCCACCCTTTTTAAGAGCGTTAGCGGCGATGGCTTTGATAAGATAGTCCTGCTTTTTTTCTTTGTTGGACATTACTACGTCATATCCTGTATGAAGCTTTATATAATTATCATAGCTTTTTACTTTATTATCTATTTTGCTGCTCATATTATTGATCTGGGCTGCGGTTGATTCTTCTATTAGCTTGCTTTTAACATTACCCTCATTGGCTAACCATTTGTCTATTCCGCTTTCTGATATTTCGGTATTAATCTTATTGGTAATATCAATATATAGGTCTTTATTATCTTTATCCATATTATTTATGGAATTTTTATTATCCTTTTCAAGCCATAAAAAAGAAATATCTTTGACGAAACGATTTTGAAGTTCTATGTTTGCTTCGACTTCATTGAATTCTACTGCAGGCCATAAGACTTTTGTTGCTTTATCCTTAGGATTTGCTTTGTTTACCATTAAATATTCTGATATTTCATCCTTCGTCATTCCAGTTTTTGTAAGATAATCCTCTATAGTAGAATTGGAATTAAGACCTGAGTTTTCCCATAACTCATTGGCAATTTTCGATTTTTCTGAAAACTTATTGGTCATATATTGAGTAATCTGTCTAAGTAATTGGGCTTTTGCTCCAGGAATTGTTTTCCAGGATAAAATATCAGCTTTCTTGATTCCTTTTTTTTCTTCCTTGTTAAACTCTGTGCGGTATGAATTATCTATCTCCATTAATGAAAGAGTGTTATCAAAAGTTTTTTTACCAATATATCGAAATGCTTTTTCGGCGCTTTCTTTATTTGCATTTATAACATAAATATCGGTAAAATCTGCAAGAATATCATATAAAAAATCTGAGCAGGAATTGGAAGAACCGTAAATAAGATTTCTTGCGTGATCCTGAGTATATGTTTCGATGATGAAATCCATTTTTTCTTCCATTGTATTAAGGCTTAAGTATTTTCTTCTGATATTTCTAACCATTTGATCTGACTTCAAATCTGGATATTTCTTATTTTCGTCATATCTTTCTTTAAAAATACTTTTAAACCTTTTTGCCTCAGTCTTTTTTCTTCTATTGGACTTGGTACTACCAGTTTTATTAATCCAATTATTAATATCCTTATATAAATCGTCTTTGCCGATTCGGTTTGGAAGGCTTTTAGTGGTTTCAAGTATATCGTCGTCTAAATTATTCTGAGCGTAATAATTTTCAGCTCCAGTCTCAGCCCAATTTTTAAAATCATTATTTGCAGGCATCGCATTAAATAGGTTATTGGAAATGTTATTAATAGCAAGACTTTCCATTCCTACCTCGGTCTGATCCATCATCCACGTAGCTGCCATTTTCAGATTGTTTGTTTTTTCAGGGAGAGTATTGAGCTGACGGTTATATTCTCTGTAACAATCGTAATTATTTTCTGCTGTGATACGTCCCAAGGTCGTAAATATCATTTTCCTAAGATCTGGACTTCCGTTCGTTATATAATTATGAGTGAAAGAATCAATTATATCCTGGGATTCTTTTATTTCTAAATCAGTAACCTTATCGCCTGATGCTTCTTTAGCTATTAAATATTTCTTCATATCCACAAGAAATCTTATTCTGGCTGGAATATTATTTAAATTATTATATCTCGCCATAATACCAGTATTTTTTTTGCTTTTGCTTTCATTAATGTTAATTATGTTTTCATCAAATTCTTTCATTTTAATACCTCATATTACTTTAAAATGTTTAATAATAATCTTAAGTCAGACCTGTAAAATTTAAATTTTCTAAATATAATAAATAGAAACTATAGGTATAATACAACTTTAAGGGTAACAAAAGAGCAACATTATATTAAGATAAAATTTATTAAAAAAAAGACGGACAGCCAGCCCATATCTGACTATCCGTCTTAGTGTAACCCTCCTCAAGGTGTGGATAAAGTTATCTTAAGTTTATTCAAATGAACCTATATAAACAGGTACTACAGTTTCTGCATGTTTTACGGCTTCTTCTAAAGTCATGTCATAGAAGTAGCCTGCGTTAAAGCAGCGGCCAGAACGTTTGTCATCTACGAAGGCTCCGACTACAACTCCTGGAAGTGAGCTTTCTGGTGAGTTAGGAGCGTGTGGTCCACCAAGGTCTGTTCTGCACCAGCCAGGATCGGTGAGGTTGATCATTACATCGCTTCCATCGTAAACTGATGCCAGGTCCATGGTTACCTTATCAAGGGCTGACTTGCTGGCTGAATATCCTGCCTGCTGAGGTTCACGTCTGATTCCGCTTGTGGTATTTACTATACGGCCAAAGCCTCTTTCTACCATCTTAGGAAGGAAATGATATGTAATCATCATAGGAGCAATAGTATTGATCTTAAAGCTTATTTCATAATCAGAAACCGGGGTCTCGAGAAACTCATTTCTGTATGCAATCTGAAGACCTGCGTTATTAAGTACTATATCTACGACAGTTCCTTTGCTATCTATATATTCGAGCATTTTTTTAACTGCATCCAGATCAGAAAGCTCAGCAGTAGCAGTATATGCTTCAACTCCAAGAGCCTTAACTTGGCTTAAAACCTTTTGCATATGTTCTTCGGTTCTTCCGTGAAGTATAAGATTGCAACCCATTTTTGCCATGAATATAGCAGCTCCATAACCTATTTCTCTGCTGGCACCTGTGATAAGCGCCCAGCGTCCCTTTACATCAACCATAAATACCTCCCAAATATTTTTGTTTTTATATATAATTCGAAAAGATGAATTTGTCTCAAATTATTTCATAATCAAACAATATAAGATTCTATGTTTTAAAATGATGTTATTATGATTTATAAGATGCTATTAACTGACAATATACATCCTCATAAAATACCAAAACGTGAATACAGTATTAAAATATGAATGCTATGCACTCAAATATCCATATCGTGTGGCAATATTAGCATTTGCAATTTTAGGTGTCAATGCCTGATAGGGCTTCGGGGACCAAGAAGTCAAAATCTGATATAAAGCTAGCAAAAATTAGTCAAAATGTGTTGGTTTTTTACTGTATTTTTTTATCCCTATGCTTTATCCTAGTAATAGTTGAAAAAATAAGTCGAAAAAATGATATGCATAAGGAGGTTATATAAATATGGATAATTTTACATTTTACTCACCAACATTTTTCGTTTTTGGAAAGGATACTGAGAATCAGGCTGGTCAGTATGTAAAACAGTTTGGGGGTAGCAAGGTCCTTCTTCATTATGGTGGACAGAGTGCCAGAAAGTCAGGACTTCTTGACAGGGTAGAGGAGTCCCTTAAGAAAGAGGGAATAGAATATGTTACTCTTGGGGGTGTTAAGCCTAATCCAAGAAGTGGACTTGTATATGAAGGAATCGAGCTCTGTAGAAAAGAAGGGGTGGATTTCGTTCTTGCTGTTGGTGGAGGAAGTGTTATTGATTCATCTAAGGCTATAGCAGCCGGTACTATATATGATGGGGATTTCTGGGATTTCTATTCTGGAAAACCTATTGAAAAGGCTCTTCCTGTTGGAACAGTTCTTACTATTGCAGCTGCAGGTAGTGAAGGAAGTCCGGATTCTGTTATTACTAAGGAAGAAGGAATGTTTAAGCGTGGGGCAAGTGGAAATGCAATCAGACCTAAGTTCAGTATTCTTAATCCTGCCCTTACACAGACTCTTCCACCTTATCAGTCAGCAGCTGGTATTACAGATATTATGGCTCACCTCTATGAGAGATATCTTACAAATACAAAAGAGGTTGAGGTTACAGACAGACTTATAGAAGCCCTTCTTCTTACAATGAAGCATGAGGGACCAAGAGTTATAGCTGATCCTAATAACTATGATGCAAGAGCAAATATTATGTGGGCAGGAATGATGGCTCATAATAATTCCTGTGGAGTTGGAAGAAGTCAGGATTGGAACAGCCATAATATTGAGCATGAGCTTTCAGCCCTTTATGATTGTGCACATGGAGCAGGACTTGCCGTTACCATGCCTGCAGTATTTAAATATGTAATGAATCATGATGTTATGAGATTTGCCAAGGTTGCTGTAAGAGTTTGGGGCTGCCAGATGGATTTTGATCATCCTGAGGTTACTGCTCTTGAAGGAATTGAGGCCTTCAGAAGCTTCCTTATTGGTCTTGGAATGCCTAAGAATTTTGAAGAACTGGGAGCAAGGGAAGAGGATATTCCTACTCTTGTTGATATTCTTTGTAATGGTGATGGAAGAACAGGATCAATTTCCGGTTTCGTAACACTGGATGAGAAGGATTGTACAGAAATTTATAAAATGATGATTTAAGATTTTTATATTAGAAATACTAGTATTAAATTCATTATTAATAATAAAAATACCTGACTAATGCAAGATATTTTAAGGGGAAACAACTATATACTATAGACATTAAAGCCATGCCTTTCGGCGTGGCTTTTTCCTTATAACATTTGCATGACTATATTAATTAAGTTATAATATTAAGGTTATGATGGTTAATAATAACATTTAATAAGGAGATATAGCATGGCAAGTCGAGTATTTCTGGTTGATGATGATACATTTAACCTTAAGGTGGCTAAAAAAATCTTACAGAATAATGGAATTGATGCTGTCCCGATCGAGTCAGGAGCGAGGCTTCTTGAGATGGTCAGGACTGAAATACCGGACCTGGTTCTTCTTGATATTTTAATGCCCCAAATGGACGGATTTGAGACCCTTTCCCGTTTGAGAGAATTGGAAAAGGAGAAAAATATTGATGAAATTCCTGTTATATTCCTGACATCTGATGAGGACAATGAATCAGAGACTCATGGATTTGAAATGGGAATTGCTGATTATATCAGAAAACCCTTTGATCCTGAGGTTCTTATTAAGAGAATTGATAATGTTCTTAGCAGGCAGAAGCTTCTTAATAAGTTTTATACAGAGGCAACAATCGATAGACTGACAGGTCTTTATAATAAGGCTGCAACTAATAGCAAGCTTGAGATGCTATGCCAGAGGAAGCCTGGTTTCCTTATGATGATAGATCTGGATTCTTTTAAGCTGGTAAATGATATATATGGCCACGATGCCGGAGATCAGATACTTGTGAGCTTCGCGGATTGTCTTAAGAAGCTGCTGGGTGAAAATGATGTAATCGGTCGAATGGGTGGAGACGAATTTACTGCATTTTCAGTTTCCCTTAAAAATGATAAGGCCATAGAAAAATTATCTGAGGATCTTAACAGGGAATTCCTTAAGGATGCTTATAGAATTCTTGGAGAAAATATGGATATTCCTCTTGGTGCATCCATTGGAGCCACATTTATAAATGGAATGGGAGAGGATTATGCCCTTGCTCTTAAGAAGGCAGACAAGGCTCTTTATAATGTTAAGAATAATGGTAAGCATGGGGCTGCAGTTTTTAAGGATAACGCTAACGAAGAAGAGGAAAAAGAGGAGATTAATCTTAAGACCATATCTATGATTATGTCTGAGAGAAATATCACATCCTCTGCCCTGAAGCTGGATAAATCTTCATTTGCAAATGTATACAGGTTCGTTATGAGATATATCATGAGGTATCATAGAAATGCATGCAAGATTCTCATAAATCTGGACCAGGGACCGGATGCGGCAAATGCAGAAATAGACGAGCTTTATGAAAAATTTGGAGATTTCATAGGGGGAATACTTAGAAAAAGTGATCTTATCGTTCAGATAAGAAAGAATGTATATTTTGTACTTCTTACTGACATCAGGATTGATGCTGTAGAACAGGTGGCTGGAAATCTGGCTAGACAGTGGAGAGAGGCAAATGGAGATAAGCTGCTTATTTCTTACGAGACCGAGTTCCTTAAGTCGGAGGAAGTAAGAGTAGGAGGGGACAGTAAGCTCTGGGTAGCTATTGTTGATGATGATGAGCTTAATCTTAAGATTGCTCAGAAGATTCTAATTAAAAATGATATCGATGCAACTACATTTAAATCTGGAGAAGACCTTCTGGAATTTATTAAGGAGAATCGTCCTGATCTTATACTCCTGGATCTTAATATGCCGGGAATTGATGGCTTTGAAACAATGAGAAGACTTCGTATGGAGGAGACAGAGATTGCTGATATTCCTGTGGTATTCCTTACATCTGAGGATGATACAGAGACAGAAAAAACAGCTTTAAAGCTGGGAGCCATGGATTTCATCAGGAAGCCTTTTATTCCTGAAATCCTTACCCTCAGGGTTAAGCAGATAGCGGAGCTTCTTAAGCTTCAGAAGCATCTTGCTATTGAGGTCGAAAAGAAAACTAAGGAAAATGAACAGATGTTCCTTAATGTGGTGAGCTCACTGGCGGGGGCCATTGATGCAAAGGATTCTTATACAAATGGCCATTCCAGCAGAGTTGCTGATTATAGTAAAGAAATTGCCAGACGTTATGGATATAACATGAAGGAACAAAGTGATATTTATATTATGGGACTCCTTCATGATGTTGGTAAGATTGGTGTTCCGGATGCGGTTATTACTAAGCCGGGAGAGCTTACTAAAGAAGAATTTGAACAGATAAAGAGACATCCGGTAATAGGCTCTCAGATTCTCAGGAATATTAAAGAGATGCCTAAGCTTTCCGTGGGAGCCCGCTGGCACCACGAAAGATATGATGGTGGAGGTTATCCGGATGGTCTTGTTGGAGAAGAGATACCGGAGGAGGCAAGAATCATAGCTGTTGCTGATGCTTATGATGCAATGACAAGTCATAGAAGCTATCGTAAGGTTATGTCACAGCAGATGGTCAGAGATGAATTAGTAAATGGCATGGGGACCCAGTTTGATCCTCGTTTTGCAGAGATAATGATTAAGATGATAGATGAGGATAAGGATTACAGGATGCGTGAACTATCTGAATAAATTCTGAATGAATTTGATTTATTTCAGGCGTATATGAGATTTGAATTTTTAGAGTCATATTGAATCATATGTAGATAATGCGTGAATCTTGTATAAAATCAGGGGGTAGCAATGAAAAGAAATGGTAAAGCGCTGGTTATAACACTTTCGTTTACCTTTATACTTATGGCGCTTTTGGTGGTATTTACTTTGAGGGTTATATTCAGAACAGCATTTTTATCTGTGGAGGAGCTTGGGACGGATAAGACTTCGGCCATAACTGCTGATCTTGAAAATTATCTGGAAACAGCCAAGAGTGTTCTCTGGGTGGCTGCAGATACGGTGGATCATATGGTTGAAAATGGGGCCACTAATGAGGATATAGTTGAATATATTACCCGTGAATCCTCAGGAACAGAGGAACAGTTTGATGAAAGCTATACCGGAATTTATGGAGTCATAAGAGATGAATATGTAGACGGTGTTGGCTGGGTTCCGCCGGATGATTATGATCCTAAGGCCAGGGACTGGTATCAGACTACGGTCAATGCCAAGGGGGAGGTTGTTATAGTATCTCCTTATGTGGATGCTCAGACGGGAAATGTTATTATTTCCATAGGAAAGTCCCTTACAGACGGTAATAATGCCCTGGCTCTTGACCTTACCCTTAAGGGTGTTCAGGATATAGTTGAAGACATACAGATAAATGGCTATGGCTATGGCTTCATTGTAAACTATGATGGAATGATCATAGCTCATCATGATAGTCACAGAAATGGTCATTATATGAATGAAACAGCTGAGAATGAAGAGTTTTATAAGAAGGTTGTTTCGGTTGAAAAGGGTAGCTTTGTTACAGAACTGGATGGAGAAAAATGTACCGTTTTTGTGGACGAAGTAATGAATCAGTGGCATCTGGTGGTGGTTACTAAGAATTCTGAGCTTTATTCTGCTCCTAATAAGCTTCTTGTGGCAGCAATACTAATTAATCTTATAGTATTTATCCTTATTTCTATATTCTACATACTTAGCTACAGATACGAGCTTAAGTTTAGTAAAAGTATTGAGGAAATGAAGGAGAAGGAACAGAAAAAGGATTTTGAAGCAAAGATACTTAAACTTGAAAAATCGGCAGCTGATGCGGCTAATAAGGCAAAGAGTGACTTCCTGGCTGACATGAGTCATGAGATAAGAACGCCTATTAATGCCATACTTGGTATGAATGAGATGATTCTTCATGAATCGAAGGAAAATGAAATAATAGACTATGCTACTAATATTAAGAGCTCTGGAAAAACTCTGCTTTCAATCATCAATACAATTCTTGATTTCTCAAAGATTGAGGATGGAAGAATGGAGCTTATCCCGGTGGAATTTGATACTGCTGATCTTATAAGCAGGCTATATAATTCTATTCATGAAAGAGCTAAGGCTAAAAATCTTGATCTTATAATAGATATAGATGAGGAGCTTCCTTCAAGGCTTATGGGAGATGATGTGAGAATCAGTCAGATAATCATGAATCTTCTTACCAATGCAGTTAAGTATACTGAAAGAGGTTATATACTTTTCAGGATAAAGAAGCTTAAAGCTAAAAATGATGGAGAAGTTAGATTCCGTGTTCTTGTAAAGGATACAGGAATAGGAATCAAGAAGGAGGATATAGATAAGCTGGCCATATCCTTTGAAAGGGTTGATGAAAGAAGGAACCGAAATATAGAAGGAACAGGACTTGGAATATCTATTGTAACTAAGCTTCTTGTAATGATGAATAGTGAGCTTAAGATTAAGAGTGAATATGGTGTTGGTTCGGACTTCTATTTTGATCTTGCTCTTCCTGATATTGGAGCGGAGCCTATAGGGGAATTCGATATAAGGCACAGGGTTATAGTTAAAGCAATCGGATCAGAGATAACATTTGTCGCTCATGAGGCAAAGGTACTTGTGACAGATGATAATGCCATGAATCGTAAGGTGGCTGGTAATCTTTTAAAGCTCTATGGCATACAGCCTACTATTGCTACTTCAGGGCGAGAAACCATAGAACATATGACTAACAGTGATTATGATATATTGTTCCTGGATCATATGATGCCAGAGATGGATGGTATAGAGACTCTTAAGCTTCTTAAGGAGGCTTCCCTTGTTGGAAATACCAGGGTTATTGCTCTTACGGCAAATGCAGTAGTAGGGGCAAGGGAACAGTATCTTGATGCAGGCTTTGATGATTATCTTTCCAAGCCTATTGATATTGCTGGACTTGGTGGTGCCCTTTTGAAATATCTTCCCAAGGAGAAAATAGAGGATCTTCCACCAAAAGATATGGATAAAGCAGAAAATATAATAGGGGAGTTTAAAGAAGATCAGAATAAAGAAAATCAGAATAAAGAAAATCAGAATAAAGAAGCCTCTATTAATAGGAATTTCTTCAGAGACGCGGAAGCTGGAGAAAAAGGTGAATCTCAAGACCAGACTAGGACTTATGATGGATTGGTAGGTCAGATTGAAAGGCTTGGTATAAATGTAAGTGAGGGAATAACCTTCTGTGGCGGAGAAGAAGAATTCTATATAGAAATGATGGAGGATTATCTTTCGGCCGTTCCTGAAAATATTGATAAGCTTGGCGGATTCCTTAAGGATCAGAATATGAAGGATTATAAAATACTTGTTCATTCTGTGAAGAGTACTTCTAAAACAGTTGGAATAATGGAAATGTTTGATAAAGCCAAGGCTCTGGAAATGGCTGCGGCGGCCGATGATATTGACTATGTGAAAGCTAATCATGAAGAGGTTATGACCTATTATAAGGAAATTTCAGGCAGAATAAATGATATACTATCCTGATGATATTATTAAAAAATTTTGTTGGTGAAAACTATATGGTGTATAATGTAAAAAAAATTGTGCATGAAATGACATTTTTTTACTCTTTTATAAAGAAGGTTAATATGTTACAATTAAAAAACAAATTAAAGAATGGCGTGGTGAAAAGAAATGGTTATAAAAAATATTCAGAATATGATCTCAGAGTGTATATCCTACGCTGATGAGCTCACAGCAAATCCAAGCATTTATCCTGCTGATTCTAAGATGCCACTTAAGGATCTTCTTAGATATGATATGATGGTTTTCTTAGGATACCTGTATGAACCAGGAAATGCGAATTTTGGAGATCAGATTGAGTATATTAAGACTAATCTCCGTATGATTCTTTCAGAGGAAAAGTTCCTGGCACTTGTAGAACAGAAGTGTAATGATACAAGATTTTTGTCAGAGGCACCAAGATCACTCTCTTATTTTATTCAGGCTGACCGTGATCCTAGCCTTAAAAGAGAAGGCGCGTCAGTTGCCAGATCTAAGTTTGTAGTTGACACATTCCGTAAGCTGGGTGAAGGCTTCATAGCTTATGATAATGTTAAAGAATCTACTAAGCAGGCACTTAAGGATTATGTAGGTGTCCTTAATGCAACACTTAATAGTGCTGGTATTGTTACTTCACAGCAGACCAGTATGCTAAAGTCATCAGATATGCCTGAGCATATGAAGGGTACAGCAACATTTTCAAATACAGCTGATCCAGATCTTGAGACAATCACAGCATTTGA
Organism: Eubacterium sp.; assembly: GCA_024696635.1. GTDB lineage: Bacteria > Bacillota > Clostridia > Lachnospirales > Lachnospiraceae > Eubacterium_Q. The sequence continues at coordinate 11,184 of JAILGP010000020.1, forward strand.
TGAGAAGACTGGTGAATTCGTAACAAAGAAAGCTATCGGTATTTCAGGCAGAAATATTCAGAAGAAAGCAGCTACTGATGTTTCTGAGTTCCTTAACTTCAAAAGAGAAGAGGATGATGAAACTAAGGTATTTAAGCGCGGTGACAGCCGTGTCGGTGGTAGAAGAGGCCGTCACGATGAATCTGACGAAATAGAAAAATCACTTGATGAACTCATTCATGAACTGCAGGCTCTTATAGGACTTGCTTCAGTTAAGGATGACGTTATGCACCTGATTAATATTATCAAGGTTAGAAAGCTTAGAGAGATGAGAGGCTACAAGAGGGTTGAGATGTCCTTCCACCTTGTATTTACAGGTAACCCTGGTACTGGTAAGACAACAATTGCCCGACTTCTTGCTAAGATTTATAAGCAGTTAGGTCTTGTTAGTAGAGGACAGTTTATAGAGGTTGATAGATCAGGACTTGTTGATCACTTTGCCGGTGGTACAGCCCTTAAGACTACAAATGTTATAAACCGTGCAATCGGTGGTATTCTTTTTATCGATGAGGCTTATACCCTTACACATAAGAAGGATTCAGGAGACTATGGACAGGAGGCAATTGATACCCTTCTGAAACGTATGGAAGATGACCGTGATGACTTTATCGTAATCGTTGCAGGTTATACTAATGAGATGACAGAGTTTATTGAGTCAAACCCTGGTCTTAAGTCCAGATTTAATAAGTATATATACTTCCCTGATTACAACAGTAGCGAGCTGATGGAAATCTTCAAGTATATGTGTCAGGAGAATGATTATATTCTGACACAAAGTGCAGCTTCTGTTGCAGAAACATATCTTAGAGGTATGACAGAGCAGAAGATAGACAACTTTGCAAATGCTCGTCTTGTTCGTAACTATTTTGAGCGTTGCGTAGATAGACAGGCAACCAGAATCATGGCTGATGAGAATATCAATGAGGACGATCTGATAACCTTCGTCAGAGAAGATATGGTTGAGGCTGGCGGAGTGGCTGGATTGCTTGCCAGCAGTTAAATATTAGATTTATAAATCAGGTTGCCACGGGAGATATCTCGTGACAACCTTTTTCTTAAATTATTATAAAAATTTATTGGGGAGAAGCTTATTATGGAAATAACAGAAACCAGGCCATTTGTACCATGGGATCAGATGGAAAATTTTATGATAGATGCATTTAAGGGATATGGGGTTCCTGAAGAGGATGCTAAAATTTGTGCAGATGTGCTTCTTGAGTCTGACCGTCGTGGAATTGAAAGTCATGGTTGCAACAGATTTAAACCTATTTATATAGACAGGATTGTTAAGGGAACTTTGCTTCCTGTTACCAATATAGAGATACTTAAGGAAAGTCCGACTACTCTTGTTATGGATGCTCATGATGGCATGGGTATGGTGGCCAGTCATAAGATGATGGAGAAGCTTATTGAAAAAGCACGTACCTATGGTATGGCCGGTGGTGCCATCAGGAATTCAACTCATTATGGAATTGCCGGATATTGGACAGGAATGGCAGCCAAGGCAGGGATGATTGGAGTGACAGGAACCAATGCAAGGCCTTCTATAGCGCCTACATATGGTGTGGAAAATATGCTGGGAACCAATCCGCTTACATTTTCCATTCCTACAGATGAGGATTTTGATTTCTGCTTGGACTGTGCAACCTCTATAGTTCAGAGGGGAAGAATAGAATATTATGCAAGGGCCGGAAAGGAGACTCCGGCAGGAACGGTCATATCGCAGGAGGGACAGGCTCTTACAGATAGTCAGGAAATATTGGACAGACTAGTTGCTGGAACAGCAGCCCTTGCACCGCTAGGTGGTATAGGTGAAGATTTGGCTGGTTACAAGGGCTATGGCTATGCTACTGTAGTAGAGATTCTTTCTTCAGCTCTTTCTGGTGGACAGTTTATGAAGTCCCTTACGGGAGTGAGTCGTGATGGTTCTCCGCAGATGTATCATCTGGGACATTTCTTCTTCGTGGTTGATCCTGAGGCCTTTATGGGACGGGAGGAATTTAAGAAGATCGCTGGTCAGATATGTCGTGATTTAAGAGCTTCAAAGAAGGCACCTGGGGAAGAAAGAATATATACAGCGGGAGAAAAGGAGCATGAAATGTGGCTCTTCCGTAAGGACAAGGGAGTTCCTGTATCTGAAGGGGTTCAGCAGGATATTATAAAGGTAAGGGATACTCTTGGTCTGGATTATGAATTTGATTTTGAAAAGAGTGAGTAAGGTTTTTTCTCCTGGGAGAAATTGATTCGGGTATGCCTCTTTATAACAGGCGTGAGCTCTTTAGTTTTTTGGATTCCATAGATATTTTTTCTGATAATAAATATTATATGGCTATGTTTGATATAGATCGTTTTAAAAATGTAAATGATAACTATGGTCATATTTTTGGTGACATAGCTCTTAGAAAAGTGGCTGAAGAGCTGCAAATTGGAGTGAATCAGGGAAAGAGAGAAATTGCTGCCAGATATAGTGAAGAGGAAATTGCCCTGATTTTAGCTTGTGAGACTATGGAGGAGGCCAATTGCTTTATGCGGCGAAGCATACTGGTAGAAATCGTATTAATCTTGTGAATGAGTAGAGAACGTGGGGATTAATGCTATGGGTTTAAATAAATTTAAAAATCTATATGGAAAAAATGTTTTTATAACGGGGGTATCCAGCGGAATAGGCAGGGCGACGGCTATTGCTTTTGTAAGGGCTGGCTGTAATGTTATTGGTGTATCCCGTAACTGCAAGGAGGAATCGCGTACTTTAGCTAATGGTGGAAGCCTTAGGACTCTTAAGATGGATGTTACAGATGATGAATCTGTTGATAGGGTTATGAATGAGGTGGAAAATATTGATATAGCTGTACTATGTGCGGGAATGGGAATTGCCGGACCAGCAGAATCCACTCCTATAGAGGCTGTAAAAAAGCAGATGGATGTGAATTATTTTGGAGTTCTCCGTGTGGGTAATAAGGTTCTATCAGGCATGAGAGAAAAGAAAAATGGTCTATTTATAGTAGTTGGTTCACTTGCGGGATTAGTTTCAATTCCTATGCAGAGTCATTATTCTTCCAGCAAATATGCTTTGGAAGCTTATGTTGATGCCCTTAGACTTGAGATGAAGGAGTATGGGGTCAAGGCTTCTATAGTTGAACCGGGGGATACAAGAACTAAATTTACAGATAACAGGGAAATATATCTTGATGAGGCGTCCCCTTATTTTACTAAGGGTAAATCCAGTATAGAAATTATGAAAAATGATGAAAGAAATGGGGTTTCATCTGATGATGTGGCGAGAACCATACTTTCTCTTGCGGGAAAGAAAAATCCTCCTGCCAGGGTACAGGTTGGAATTTCTGGACTGGGGATAGCAGTTGTTTTGAAGCTGGCTCCTTCTAGGGTAAGGGAGATGCTTATGGAGAAGAGATATATGTCTTAATAATAAGCTTATATGAATTTTGTGATAAATATTTGCCAGTTTTGACATATGTAGACTATAAAAAAGTAATTATTTATTTCCTAATTTATATACAGATTATTCTTATTATGATAAAATTTATATGTTTTGGAATTTTGCTTTTTAGCAAAGTGGGTTTAAAAAGTTAAAAGCTTTTACGATTTTTTTATTAGATGAAGGGATGAAAAAATGGCGGGAGTACCGGAATATATCGAGGATTATCTTAGGATAATCAAGGAAGAGTTAAAAAGTAAATACGACCTTTCTGAGGAAGAGGCGGCTAAAGCTGTTTATAAATCGGCAGTAAGAAGTATTCTTTGTGGAAGTAACGAAGCGCTTCGTAGATATCAGATGCATAAGTCTTTGGCAGAGACTACACTGGATATTTACAGGCAGTATAAGAATGTTGGCCTTTCTTCGGCTACTAAAAATGGCGAGGATGATGCTCATAAAATTAATATAGTAGAGCCTCATGATGAACCTATTAGGGAAAAGGTTAAGGAAAAAGCGTCGGCTTTGCAGGATATACCACTTATGTGGATCGATGATTCTGATAAAACAGAAGATTCTGATAAAACAGAAGATGCAGTGGATGAAGTGACTGAAACAGAAGATGCAGTGGATAAAAATACTGAAAATAATGAGACTGGGAATGATTCGGATGGAGAATAGTTTATGATATCTGCGGCTTTTGGTTTTGTTTTAGGCGTTTTGCTAGGTACATATATAATTGCTCTTGGGGGATTTATTGCATCTAGATTTGCCGGTTTTTTTGTAATGTATATTAAATTTTTGAATAAGTCCGCTTATAGAAAAAATGATAATAGAGATTTTCTATGGACTAAAGCCTCATTTACTCCGGGACTTTTTATAGTTTGTGGTTATGAGGTTGATTCTTATTCTGAACAGGCTGCTAAAACATATTATATGACAACTTTATTTTTTAATATTGCATTTGATCTTATTGCGGCAGGTCTTTTGTTTTATAATATTATAGTAGGTGGGATTCCTGTTTTTTCTTTATATATTGGAATAATAATAGGTATATTCTTTTTAATTACTTTACAAATAATCAGGTTGGTTTCTACATATAATGATAAGGATTATAATGCTTATCAAAATGCTGTTATCGTAGCTGCAAATCAGCTTCAAAGTGGAGCTAGTTTTGAACAGGTAAAGCTGCCTCAAGAATTAATTAGTATAGATATGAAAAAAGATTATTATGCCAGATGCAGATTTCTTGAGTTCCTTTTTGACAAGGCTTTGTGGCAGGGAGACGCAAATGGTCTTAATAGATATGTCAGGGAAATAGATTTAATCCTGAAAAAAGGTAATCCTAAAGGCAGCTTTGTATTTAATTCCTTATTTTTCAGTTCATTTTATAAGATTTTATATTATTCCAGTGTAATTAAACCTAATCAACTTAATGCTGATAGAGTATATTCAGGGATAAAGGAATTCATAGAAAAAGATATGGATCTGCCTGGTAGAACAACTCTTGCCTGCTACCAGTTCTACATGAAAAAGAGGGCTGACCTTGCGGCCATCACTCTTAATCAGGCTAGAGAGGCTCAGGCCAGAGCCTTTGAGGATAAGCTTCCAAAAGCAGAGCTTATGCTTTATGACAGAATCCTGAACCAGCTTCAGACCAAGATGACGGATATGCTTGATCCTGGTGAGCCTAAGCCATTAATCAGGATGGTGGAGGAAGAAAGCTTTTAAATTATCGTATTTATAATTGGAGGATATTTAATGGGAAATGTTAATGCCCGTAAGGTTGCTATGATAGGCTGTGGCTTTGTTGGCGCAGCCTCTTGTTATGCACTCATGCAGAGCGGAATGTTCTCTGAAATGGTGCTTATTGATTCAAATAAGGATAAGGCAGAGGGAGAGGCTCTTGATATAAGCCATGGTGTTCCTTTTGCTAAACCTATGAAGATTTATGCCGGTGATTATGATGATATATCAGATGCTGCTATCTGTGTTGTCACTGCTGGAGCGGCTCAGAAACCGGGAGAGACAAGACTTGATCTTGTTAAGAAGAATATTAATATATTTAAGGCTATCATGCCTCAGATTAAGGAACATAATTTCCAGGGGATTCTACTTATAGTTGCAAATCCTGTTGATATTCTGACCTATGTGGCCCAGAAGCTTACAGGACTTCCTGAGGCCAGAGTATTTGGCTCAGGTACAGTACTTGATACTGCACGTCTCAAGTATCTGCTTAGTGGACATCTTGGAGTTGATAGTAGAAGTATTCATGCGTTTATTATTGGTGAGCATGGCGACAGTGAAATTGCAGCCTGGACCAGTGCCAATGTATCTGGTGTTCCTATTAATGATTTTTGTGAGATGAGGGGACATTTCAGGCATGATGAATCCATGCGCAGGATTGCGGATGAGGTAAAAAATAGTGCCTATGAAATAATTGAAAAGAAGGGTGCCACTTATTATGGTATAGGTATGAGTGTAAGACGTATATGTGAAGCTATAACCAGAGATGAGGAATCTATTCTTCCTGTTTCTGTTGCTCTTCATGGGGATTTTGGTATAGAAGGCGTTGCTCTCAGTATGCCTGCCATAGTTGGAAAGCATGGAGTAGAAGGTCTTGTTCCTATTAAGCTTTCTACTGAAGAACTGGCAAAGCTTCAGGATTCAGCGGCTACTTTAAAATCAGTTCTTAATGATGCATTTGAAGAGTAGTTTATAATGACTATCAGAAGCGGATTTATTTGAGTAATTAAAAAAACTATGATGAGAATTATAACAGGATATTAAATACACAGGGGAAGGAAAAGCTTATATGGAAGACAAACGATATGCTGTTCTTATTGATTCGGATAATATATCTTCTAAATATATTGCCAGCATACTAGATGAGATGACCAAATATGGGGTTGTTACTTACAAGAGAATTTATGGAGACTGGACCTCGAGCCAGGCTAATAAGTGGAAAAAGGAACTGATGGAGAATTCTATTACTCCTATTCAGCAGTTTAGGAATACCGTAGGTAAAAATGCTACGGATTCAACTCTTATTATCGATGCTATGGATATACTTTATACCAACAATGTGGACGGTTTTTGTATAGTATCCAGTGATGGGGACTTTACCAGGCTGGCCAGCAGACTTCGCGAATCGGGTATGCATGTAATCGGAATGGGTGAGAATAAGACGCCACGTTCTTTCAGAGCTGCCTGTACTGTATTTACAGATCTGGAACTTTTGCAGGATCAGAGTCTTGATGATGTTACTGATAAGGGTGGCTTAAAGAAAAAATCCTCTAAGAAACCTGAAAATGTTATACCTCAGAAAGCTATTGAAAATGATATTATAGAAATCATTACTGAAAATGATAACAGGGGTAAGGAGACTGGACTTGGAGAAATTGGAAGCCGACTTCAGAAGAAGTATTCTGATTTTGATGTCAGAAATTATGGATATAGCTCTCTTTCTACATTTATAGATGAGACTGCTGCCTTTGATGTTAAGAAAAAGGATAGTACTGTATTTGTAGCTCTCCATTCAGATAAGGATATGAAGAAGAGGGTGAAGAGATTTACTATTGATGTGGTTGCTGAAGAGGGAACCAAGGGTATGGATCTTGCCCTGCTGGGACAGAAGATACATGATGAATTTCCAAGCTTTAATGCCAGGGAGTTTGGATATGCAACACTTTCTAAATTTATATATGGTATTAAGGATATTAAGATAGAATCCACAGGAAGTACGAAAAAGGTTTACATAAGATAAAAGAATGAATGACTTTGAAAATTTTCTTAAAATTTTTTGTTCATTTTGTATATTTTGACTTGTAATTTCTATAAAACTATGTTAATATATACACAGTTAAATCATTTGAGATAAATATTTCTCAATTTATTCTCCTTTAGAATTTTAGTGTTTTATCATAATTTTTCCTCCAAAAAGCCAGAAGTCAAGTGGGGTATGACTTCTGGCTTTTTACTTT
>JAILGP010000024.1 GCA_024696635.1 Eubacterium sp.
AATAATATTCATATTCCTCATCCGAGTCATCAAAATAGTAGAATGGATTTTCCTCATACTGTCCGTATTCATCATATTCGCCGTACTCATTTTCACTACCATCTCCATATCCATACTGACTATATGGATTTATTCCTCCAGGTCCCATAAATGGATTCATTCCACCATAGCTACTAAATGGATCCTCCTGGCCGTACTGACTATACGGATTTATTCCTCCAGGTCCCATAAATGGATTCATTCCACCATAGCTACTAAATGGATCCTGCTGACCGTACTGACCATATGGATTTTCTTGATTAAATTCACTATATGGTGTCTTCTGTCCTGAGTTACCCTTAAGTATCGCAAGGGCAGACATAACCTCCTGAACCTTTTTATCAAAGTCACCAGAGCTGATACCAGCCGCCTGGCTAAGCTCCTCGTCGGAAGCTGCGAATACATCCAGGGCATTTTGGCCTTCTGTAAATTTCTCCAATCCTTCTGTATCGGAAGATAAGCCAATTTTTCCACTTATTTCAAATATCTGGTCTCCCGACTTTTCTACATTAACCTGATCCATATCCAGTGTCATATACTGACCCTTTTTAAGGGAATTTATTTGTCCTGAATAATCAATACCAATATCTGTATCCCCAGCAACAAAACTAAGTTTTCCATCTATACTTTTATCATCAAGACCTATTGTCTGAGTCAATGAGGCTGTTAGACTACGCTGACCTGTAGACCCAACATTCATATCAAACAAGAGACTATCCCCATCTCTTTTCTGATTTATATCAAAGCTGATATTTCCTAAGCTTCCACCTTCGTTAGCAATTTCTATATCCCAATTCATGGCTGATGTAATAGACTCTGAGCCATAATTCTTACATTTCACCTTGAAAATCTGACTTTCCTGTCCAGATAAAGCTATTTCTCCATCAAAGGCTCTGACATATCCATCGCTTACATATACATTTAATTTTATATCCTTTTCAATATCAGGAGCCTGCTTCGATTCAGCCTCCCCATTTCTGGCCTGTGACATCATATTAAGAATTTTATCAGCAGCTTCCTCGCTGATAACAACCTCATATTTTTCACACTCTAAACTATCATCATTTATTTCTATTTCTTCATTTCCAGCAGCCTTAACATCTGCCTCTTTCATAAAACCCTGAACCAACTGCAAAACCTCTGATGTATTAGGGAGCTGAGGAATTTGTGGGAACTGACCCTGGCTACCCTGTTGCGGGAACTGGCCCTGGCTACCCTGTTGTGGGAACTGACCCTGGCTACCCTGTTGCGGGAACTGACCCTGGCTACCCTGTTGCGGGAACTGGCCTTGCTGTGGAGTCTCTATATTATTTAGAGCCTGGGACAATACTGTATTTCCAAATTTATTCTGAAAATCATCCTTTTCAAACTTCAGATATCCATCAGTCACACCATCCACTTTAGCATAATAGTACAAATCATCACTTTTTATATCTGCATCCAAAACCATGTCTCCATCTGATGAAAGCTCTGCTTGGGTGGAGGATACCTTTTTATTTTTATCAGAAATGTTTTCTACTGAAAGTCCAATTCCCTGATTTGTATCCGGGTTTTCTATATCAAGCTCTGCTTCAACCTTACCACCTGAATTTGCAAGTACATCAGCAAGACTCTGAATCCCTGTATATCTTTCTAATAGATTAGCTTTTGATAAAGCTTCTTCACTGTATGTATTTTTTATAGCATTCATCAGCTTTCTTTTAGGTGAAAAAATCTGACCTACAAAAAATACAGCAATACCAACAGCCATTACAAAGGCCAAACCAATAGCTATACCAATTGTTATTTTCTTCTTACCTGACATATGGTTTCCTCCCTTTCGCATTATTAAGATAAACTACATCTTTACCCTTATTCCGATTTGAATTTTAGATTAGAAAAGCATCTAATCAGCAAAGAATAAGTGAATATATTGTGTAGGTAATAGTAAGATACCAATGCGAATTACCTGGCCCCAACAATAGATTTATCAGTAGTTCATGTGTTACTAAGGGATTGATAAAACAAAAAAAGGCCGCAAGCCCTTATTTTAAAGAGTTTACGGTCTTTTAATTATATGTGCGTCCTAGAGGATTCGAACCCCCGACCTTCTGGTCCGTAGCCAGACGCTCTATCCAGCTGAGCTAAGAACGCATACTTACTGTTTAACAGCAATGGTTATATTAACATCTAAAGTAGTAAAATGTCAAGGCATCTTTTTAAAACTTTGTACTATTTTAAAAATAAATCCTATAAATACCATAAAAAAACAATTAAGGAATATGAAGGCCTGCAAATTTCTATAGTTTTTCTATCCTGATAAGATTAATCTTAGGCTCATCTTTTTCCATACATAAGGTAAGACTATAATCCTTGTCATTACAATTAAGTCTCATTGTTCTGGTATGAAAGTCTGTTCTTATTATATCCAGAGATTCCTGAATTCCCTTATTCACACCAGAATCGGATGCTTCAGGCTTTTTTATATTGTCATTAAAGCCATCTGTTTTTACCAATATAGCCGGAGCACCGCCCTGCCTTAATACATCATAATCTGAAGTAAAGCTTTTTAGAGGGATAGAAAGCCCCTTTCCAAGACATTTTACATAGCTTTCCTTTATGGTCCATACATCCCTGAACCTGTCCTGTGCCTCTAAAGAATCTCCATCAGGACAGATATAACACTGGTCCTCCTTATTAAACATTCTTTGGGATATCTTAAAATCCTTATCATCCTTAAACTCTATATCAATTCCACAAGGCTTAAGGGCCACCGCCACCGCCACATAATCTCCTGAATGGGAAATGTTATAATAGGCCCTTACACCCTCATGTTCATAATAAAAATTGCCCTTATTTTCATCTTTACCAAGGCCACGGATTTTCTGCCTAGACCAGTCAAGTCCGCCTTCATTAATTCCAAAAAATCCGGCAATCCCAATATCAAGCAGCCGTCCCGCTCCTATACTTTCATATCTTACCCTTTGAATTTTATACTTTATGGCCTTGTCATAACGCCACTTAGGGAGAAGCCCAAGTAGTCTTGGCTCCTCCCTTTTCATGGTTTCAATATCTAGTTTATATAAATATATCTGTTCTCGCATAAACCTGATCACACAACCTTAATATCAGTAAGCATACGATATCTGTCTCCAGGATAACCATCCGTCAGAACCGTAACTCCATTAAGATCGGCAAATGTTACAGCCGACTTAAGTCCAAACTTTCCCTTGTCTGCAAGGACAAACTTCTTTCCGGAAGTCGTATTCTCCATTGCAACTCTTTTGATAAGCGCCTCTCTTACATCATTTGTAGTAAATCCAAGCTTTTCATCAATACCATTAGTACCAAAGAATCCCCTGTTAAAATTATACTTCTGTATATGTAAGATGGCATCAGCACCCACAATAACATCCGTATTCTCACGCATTTCCCCTCCTATAAGGAAGACCTTGAAATGATTATGAACAAGGTCAGCCGCATGGGATACAGAATTGGTCACATAAATAGCCTTACGTTCTTTTATAAAACCTATCATAAAACCTGTGGTACTGCCAGCATCAATAAATACGTACTCTCCAGGTAAAATCAAAGATGCCGCATATTCAGCAATCTTTATCTTCTGGTTTTTATGACTTGCTTCTCTGCCCAGAATGGCCGTATCATCGTGCCCCTGTGATAGTTCCAGCCTCATGGCTCCGCCACGAACCTTAAGCAGCCGGCCCTCACGACTTAATTCAATAACATCTCTTCTGATTGTGGAATCTGAAACCCCTAAGATAGCGGTAAGATCCCCTAATGTTACACTGCCTCTGGAATTTACTTCATTCAATATAATTGCTTTTCTCTCTTCTGTTAACATAGCATTACTTCCTTATGAATAACCAGTGAATCCCTAATAAGTTTCTTTTAATATATCAGAAAATATATTATAACCCATCTTGAATTCTATAAATTCCTTTTTTTACTTTTTAAATATAACCCTTTTCCTTCTTATACTCAGTAACATTTGTCTCAAGAACAGCCTTTCTAAGAGGAAGTATTCTACCAGGTGATACTGATAACTCATCATAACCCATAGCCAGGAATTCCTTTGTAAGGGTAAGATCTGAACCAAGCTCACCACAGATACCCGCCCAGGCTCCACCTTTATGGGCACCGTCAACTACCATCTTTAACATCTTAAGAAGTCCAGGATGATGCGAGTCATAGAACATATCAAGACTCTGATTCTGACGATCTATAGCAAGTGTATACTGTGTCAGGTCATTGGTTCCTACTGAGAAGAAATCAACCTCCTTAGCAAGTTCCTCCGCCATCATTACAGCTGCAGGAGTCTCAATCATAATACCAAGCTCAATATCCTTATCATAGGATATACCAGCCTCATCTAATTCCTTCTTAACCTGTCCAACTATTTCCTTGATTTTCTTTACTTCATCAACCGATATGATCATAGGAAACATAATAGAAATCTTTCCATATGCAGACGCCCTAAGAATAGCTCTCAGCTGTGTCTTGAAAATCTCAGGTCTGGTAAGACATATTCTGATTGCACGAAGTCCCAATGCAGGATTCTCTTCATGAGGAAGCTGGAAATAATCTGCCTGCTTATCAGCGCCTATATCAAGGGTTCTTATGATAACCTTCTTTCCTGCCAAAGTCTGTGCAACCTGCTTATAAATAGCAAACTGCTCTTCCTCTGTAGGATAATCCTCTGAACCCAGATATATGAACTCTGAACGGAATAATCCAATACCACCTGCATCATTCTTAAGTACCAGTGCCAGATCCTTTGTATTTCCAATATTTGCATAAAGATTAATCTTCTGACCATCAAGAGTAATATTTTCCTTACCCTTTAACTGTTCTAAGAGAGCTTTCTTCTCCTGCTCCTGCATGACAATCTTCTTCTTTTCAGCCATGACTTCAGGATCCGGGTCTATATATACCTTTCCTTCGAAGCCATCTACTATAGCCTCTCTGCCATCCATTTCATCAGTAAGCGGAATATCACAGCCTATAATTGCTGGTATATTCATAGTCTTCGCTAAAATAGATGTATGGGAATTGGCTGATCCATGTACAGTTACAAAGGAAAGAATCTTATCCTTATCCATCTGTACTGTCTCTGATGGTGCCAGATCATCAGCAACTACTATAACAGGCTGGTCACTTACTATGCCAGCTGATCCGCCGCCCTGCAGACAATTGATAATTCTCTCGGTAATATCCTTAATGTCCGCAGCCCTGCCTTTAAAGTACTCATCTTCCATATCCAGGAACATTTTCCTGAAATTATCACCTGTTGCAGCAACAGCAAATTCTGCATTTACTCCTTCAGTATTAATGATATTAACTACGGAATCTATATAGTCCTCGTCATCAACCATCATCTGATGAGCCTCGAAGATTTCGGCGCTTGCCTCACCAACCTCTTTAACAGCCTTATCATAAAGAGCCTGAAGCTGATCAATTGCCATGGCTCTGGCGTCTTCATATCTCTTAATCTCTGCCTCAATATCAGCTACCTTTTCACGTTTAACTGACTGTTCATTCTTCTTATATATCGAAAGCTTACCAATGGCTACACCTTCGAAAACCGCTTTACCTTCTAATACTATCATGTCCGTCAGGTCCTCCATTTTATTCATATTCACTTGAATTGTCCAGGCAAATTTTAAAGGATCTAAAATAATACCAGACTACTTTTTCTCTTTGATAAGACCAAGCCTGTAGCATTCCAGTAATTCCTCCAGGTCGGATATTACCTTCTCAAGCTCCTTGCCCTTATCAGTGTCCTTAACCAAAAGTCTTTTTTTCATTGTTTCTGTAACATACATCTTCGGTGTGCTGATACCATCTTTTTCAAATTCTGTATGTTCCGCCAGAGCCAGATGATGAGAATTAAAAATAAGCGTATATCCAGCTATTCCAGTCTTTGAATGATAAGCCTTGGAAAGTCCTCCATCTATTACATAAAGTCTTCCATCAGCCTTTACCGGTTTTTCTCCCTTGGCCACCTTTACTGGCACATGACCATTTATTATATGCGACTCATCCTTAGGCATATCAAATTCCTCAAATATTTTCTCACAATATTCAACCTTATTGGAATACTCATAGTAGGAATTAAATACCTCCCGTGACATTTCCTTATCCTCAAGGAAAATGTGTTCGAAGGTCGCCATCCTGTCTTTACCAAAAAGTGGTGATGCAGGTCCTGCCCACAGATACCACATCATATCAACAGCATCCTGTTTTTTTTCAGCCTCATCCAGTCCATTAAGAAAATAAGCATCCACTATCTTGTTTTCAAAATACTCCATAAGACTTTTCCCAGAAACCTTTTTTTCTGATTTAA
>JAILGP010000044.1 GCA_024696635.1 Eubacterium sp.
TGTACCATAGTGGCATATTTTTTTGTATATTATTTTTATTGTAATGGATTTATTAAGGTGGTAAAATGTGTTTATCTTTGGGCTGTAAAGCTTGAGGAGGGAAAATTATAGTTTAATAAATTTTGAAAAGGAGCATATATATGTCACAGAAAATCAGTTTTAATTTTGATAATACTAAGTTTATGGCAAGCGATTCAGAGGTTGAGGCAATAAAGCCTAGAATTCAGGCTGCAAAGAAGACTCTCGTTGAGAAGACAGGTGAAGGAAATGATTTCCTTGGATGGATTGATCTTCCTGTAAACTATGATAAGGTTGAATTTGGTCGTATTAAGGAAGCTGCTGCAAAGATTCAGAGTGATTCAGATGTGCTTCTTGTAATTGGTATCGGTGGTTCTTATCTTGGAGCTAGAGCAGCAATCGAAGCTCTTCGTCATGGTTTCTACAATTCAGTTTCAAAGGAGATTCGTAAGACTCCTGAGATTTATTATTGCGGTAATAACCTTAGCTCAACATATATTTCAGAGCTTGTTGAGGTTATTGGTGATAGAGATTTTTCTGTAAATGTTATCTCTAAGTCAGGTACAACAACTGAGTGTTCAGTAGCATTCCGTCTTTTCAAGGAAATGCTTGAGAAGAAGTATGGTAAGGAAGAGGCTGCAAAGCGTATTTATGCTACTACAGATAAGGCTCGTGGAGCTCTCAAGACTCTTGCAGATGCAGAGGGTTATGAGACATATGTTGTTCCTGATGATGTAGGTGGAAGATTCTCAGTACTTACAGCAGTTGGACTTCTTCCAATCGCTGCATCAGGTGCAGATATTGATAAGCTTATGGAAGGTGCTGCAAATGGTCGTGAGTACTGTCTTTCAAAGGATTTTGATGACAGTGACGTTATGAAGTATGCTGCAGTTAGAAATGTAATGTATGAGAAGGGACTTGGTATGGAAATACTTGGTAACTTCGAGCCAGCTCTTCACTTTGTTACAGAGTGGTGGAAGCAGCTTTATGGAGAGAGCGAAGGTAAGGATGGAAAGGGTATCTTCCCGGCAGGTGTTGACTTTACAACAGATCTTCATTCACTTGGCCAGTTCATTCAGGATGGAACAAAGAATCATTTCGAGACATTTATCAATGTTGAGAATCCTCGCAAGGCTGTAATAATGCAGAAGGAAGCTGAGGACCTTGATGGTCTTAACTATCTTGCTGGTAAGGAAGTTGATTTCATCAATAAGTGTGCTATGGAAGGAACGATTCTTGCTCACGTTGATGGTGGAGTTCCAAACATTCGTATAGATATGGATACAATCGATGAGCTTAGTCTTGGAGAGCTTTTCTACAAGTTCGAGTTTGCTTGTGGTGTAAGTGGTTATACACTTGGAGTTAATCCATTTAATCAGCCTGGTGTTGAGAGCTATAAGAAGAATATGTTTGCTCTTCTTGGAAAGCCTGGTTTTGAAGAGATGACTAAAGAGCTTCGTGCACGTCTTAACAAATAATTTATATATGTAGTTTAAGCGCCGTTTCTGTGAAGCGGCGCTTTTTTATTATAAAAAAAGTGGTTTTATCCTCACTGTTTTGGTACAATGATAGGCAGTTCATAAGGGAGATAAATAGATGGAAGAAAGATTTGAACTTATTGCCCCATGTCATTTTGGACTTGAGGCTGTTCTTAAAAAGGAAATACAAGGTCTTGGCTATGATATAGTTGAAGTTGAAGACGGAAGAGTTACATTTGCAGGTCCTGCCTCTGCTATAGCAAGAGCTAATATAAATATCAGAACTAGTGAGAGAATACTTCTTAAGTGTGGACAATTTAAGGCTACAAGCTTTGATGAGCTTTACGAGGGGGTAAAGCATATTCCATGGGCAAGAATTATTCCAAGAAATGGAAAGTTCTGGGTTACTAAGGCTACTACCAATAAATCCAAGCTTTTTAGTGAGACTTCTATTCAGTCAATTGCCAAGAAGGCTATGGTTGAAAGTATGTCTAATACCTATCATATAAATAATTTTATTGAGGATGGGGAGGATTATCCGGTACGTATATTTATAAAAAAGGATATAGTTACGGTAGGACTTGATACAACAGGTATATCTCTTCATAAGAGGGGCTATAGAAAGCTTGTTGGTAAGGCACCTATCTCAGAAACTCTTGCGGCGGCTCTTATTATGCTTACGCCTTGGAGAGAGGACAGGCTTCTTATTGACCCATTTTGCGGTAGTGGTACATTTCCAATAGAAGCTGCAATGATAGGGGCCAATATAGCGCCTGGTGTAAATCGTGATTTTACTTCCTGTACATGGGAAAAGCTTATTGATAAAAAGATATGGTATGGGGCCTATGATGAGGCAAGGTCACTTGAAAAGGATGTGACGGATATGCATATTCAGGGCTACGATCTGGATTCCCAGATAATTAAGTGTGCTATGCAGAATGCTGAGGAAGCCGGTGTCAGCCAGTATATACATTTCCAGGCTAGAAATGTAAAGGACCTCAGCAGCCCTAAATCTTATGGCTTCATAATAACCAATCCACCTTACGGTGAAAGACTTGAAGATAAAGAGGCTTTGCCTGAACTATATTCTACAATCGGAGAGAGATTTAAAGAACTGGATAACTGGTCTATGTTTCTTATTACTTCCTATGAGGAAGCAGAAAAATATATAGGAAGAAAGGCTGATAAGAATCGTAAGATTTATAATGGAATGATTAAGTCTTATTATTATCAGTTTATGGGGAAGAGGCCACCTAAGAGAAATAAATAGTATTTAATAGGGGATTAAATGAGGAAATTATTTATTTTTATTCTTCTGATTGCCTTTGTAGTGCTGTTTGTTCTATATCTGCCTAAGGATGCTCCCGGACATATAGAAAGGGGGCCAAATTATGAGGCGGCAGTGGATACACTGGTTCAGAAGAAACTGGATTATTTACAGGAAAATGGAATAGATATCCTTGTTGAAGGAAAGAGCCTTCGTCGTTTTGGCTACAGGCTTATGCTGGAGGAGGGAACAAAGCTTCTTGCGTCGGAAAGCTTTATGGAGGATATAATGGGGTGTTCAGTTATCCGCTATAAGAATGGAGAGGTTAAGGTGGATAGAGCCAGGACTTCTCTGGATTATAGTTCTTCTGACATAAAGGAAGCAGAGGATGGAGAAATATATATTCCAATCTCTGACTATATAGACCAACTGGGGTATGAGGTCAGTTTTTCCTTTACTAAGGATTATGTTGATTTTAAGAATACAGATAATAATAATTATCTTCCTGATGCTTATGATATGAGGGATTATGGAAGGGTCACATCTGTAAAAGATCAGGGTAGCTGGGGAACCTGTTGGGCTTTTTCGTCTCTTGGTGCTTTGGAGACGGTAAATATGCCTTTGGAGGAGCTTGATTTTTCAGAGGATCATATGTCTATTAATAATGACTTCAGTCTTGACCTTAGTGAAGGTGGAGATCATAGCATGAGTATAGCTTATCTTGCATCCTGGAAGGGACCTGTTTATGAAGAAGATGATCCTTATGGGGATGGGGAATCTGATTCTAGTCTTACTGCAATCAAGCATCTTAAGGAAGCTCTCATTATGGAGGATAGAGATGATAAGAAGATAAAAAGTGCTATCTTCAAGTACGGAGGAGTTGAGACCTCAATTTATATGGAAATGCCTTATGGTGATTCCAGTTCCGAATATTATAATAATGAGACTTGCAGCTATTATTATGATGGGGAAGAGGGACCTACCCACGATCTTGTTATAGTAGGCTGGAATGATAATTATCCTAAGGAAAATTTTGCAAAAAAACCAGAAAATGATGGTGCTTATATCTGTAAAAACAGCTGGGGAGAAAAATTTGGAGAAGGTGGCTATTTTTATGTATCCTATGAGGATGTAAATATTTGCAGCCAGTCTATTGTTTATACCAAGTTGGAGGATCCAGGTAATTACGATAACATTTACCAATCTGATATTCTTGGCTGGGTTGGTAAAATGGGTTATAATTCTGAATCGGCTTATTGTGCAAATGTTTATACTGCTGAAAGTGATGAGGTTCTCAAGGCCATATCATTTTACGCCACAGGACCAGATACTTCTTTTAAGGTTTTCGTGGTAACGGACTATAAGGATATGTCTTCTCTTAATTCCGGCAGAAAGGAAGTTGGAAATGGAGAAACCCGTTATGCTGGTTATTATACTGTTGATCTGAATCAGGATATAAAGCTGAAAAAGGGGCAGAAGTTTGCTGTTATAATGAGTATCAAAACTCCTGGAAGTGAAAGGCCTATTGCGATTGAATGTGATGGTGGAGAAAGAACAGAGGAACTTGACCTTACAGACGGCGAAGGTTATATCAGTGCGTATGGTGAGGTATGGGTCAGAGCTGAGGATGAAGAGGCAAATGTATGTTTAAAGGCATTTACTGATAAGGATAGATAGTAAAAAAGAATAAAAGAATAAAAAATCTAATAAAAGAATATAATAGTTGAATTTGATGACTAAATATAATAATAAAATAATACGAGGAAAAAACATGAATAAATTAGTATTTGCAACAGGAAATATGAATAAGCTTAGGGAGATAAAGGAGATTCTTTCCGGACTGGACATAGAGGTTATATCCATGAAGGAAGCTGGAATTGATGTTGATATCGTTGAGGATGGCGATACATTTGAGGCTAATGCACTTATAAAGGCTCGTGCGGTATGCAAGGCTTCAGGTCATATGGCTGTAGCTGATGATTCAGGTCTGGTTGTAGATGCCCTTGGTGGAGAGCCTGGAATTTACTCAGCAAGATACATGGGCGAGGATACTTCCTATGATATTAAGAATCAGGCAATAATTGATAGACTTAATGGAGTTCCTGATGAAGAGAGAAGTGCAAGGTTCGTATGTGCAGCAGCCCTTGTTTTGCCAGATGGAAGAGAATATGTGTTCGTTGAAGCGATGGAAGGACGGATAGGTTATGAAATCGCAGGTCAGAATGGTTTTGGATATGATCCTATATTCTATCTTCCGGAATATGGTAAGACTTCGGCTGAAATTTCTCCTGATGAGAAAAATGCAATAAGTCATCGTGGTAAAGCTATGAGAAAAATGGCAGACTTTTTAAGAGGGCTTAATATATGATCAGAAAAATTCTTATAGTAAGCGATTCTCATGGTAAAACTGCTAATGTGAAGATTGCTATAGACCGGGAATATCCAGATATGCTTATCCATCTTGGAGATATAGAGGATGATCCTGATATAGTCTGTGACTGGCTGAATGAAGCAGCCAGAGTATGGAATGCCTCAGGAAAAACTGATAGTGAAAGGATAGGACTTCCAGTACCTGCTGTTTTTATACAGGGTAACTGTGACAGATATAGTAAAGATGGGTTAAGAAAAAGTGCTGTTTTTGATCTGAATGACCATAGGTTTTTCTGTACCCATGGCCATGTTCAGGGGGTAAGCTATGACCTTAATAATCTCATGTATACAGCCATGGAAAATGACTGTGATATAGCTATGTATGGACATACCCATATTCCTTTTGATGACGAGTTTTCTGCATTTGGAGATGTAGCAAGTTCTGTAAGAATACTTAATCCTGGCAGCATATCCCTTCCAAGAGGTGGAAGTAATAAGTCTTATATGATTATGACATTTGATGATAATGGAGATTATGAGGTGGAGCTTAAGGGGTTGTAATAGTTTTAATTTATTGTATTTATGAAGTAAAAGGAAATTATATATAATGAAAAAAGGTGATGTGATTGAAGGAGTAATAGAAGAATACAGCTTTCCAAATAAGGGAAGCTTTATTCATGTTGAGGAGAATCCACAGGCTCCTGATGGAAAGATAGAAAGAAAGGTTTCGGTAAAGGGGGGTCTTCCGGGACAGACAGTTCAAGTCAGGATTAAGAAAAAGAAGGAGGGTAAGGCTGATGGTATATTACTTGATGTAATAAAAAAATCTCCTTTGGAAACCAAGAAGCCTATGTGTAATCATTTTTATGAATGTGGTGGTTGCACATACCAGACCTTTGCTTATACTAATCAGTTGAAGCTTAAAGAACAGATGGTTAAAGAACTATTAAGTCAGGCTTCTGATTTTGAATGGGAAGGTATTCTTTCTTCTCCATCTCAGTTTAGATACAGAAATAAGATGGAATTTACATTTGGCGATTACGAGAAGGATGGACCACTTACTCTTGGCCTTCACAGAAAAAATTCTACCCATGATATTCTCACCATAGATTCATGTGCAATTGTTAATCCGGTATGGAATAAAATTTTAAAATACACCCAGAATTTTTTCAGAAAATATGCAGTACCTCATTACAATAAACGTACACATGAGGGCATACTGAGAAATCTTGTTATAAGAGAGTCTAAGTATGATGGAAGTATATTAGTAAATCTTGTTACAACAACTCATATGAAGATTGATGAGAATACAAGAAATATTCCATGGAATGAAAAAAGAAGTGAGACGGTCGATGAACTTCATCTTCCTGAATATGTAGCTGGCCTTTTATCTCTTGGAGATGAACTACCAAGAGGTCTGGACGGTTATTCTTCACATGGTTATGGAAAAAACAAGAAACATCCAGGTCATGGTAGAGGAGTTTTCAATTCTCTTTCAAATTATTGCAAAATAGCTGGAGTTTTATATACAGAATGTGATACCTTGGCTGATGCAATAATTCCAGATTCTGTAACACTTCTATATGGCGAGGATTATCTTATGGAGGAGGTGTTGGGGCTTAAGTTTAAGATTTCACCATTTTCATTTTTCCAGACAAACACAAAAGGAAGTGAAGTCCTATACTCCAAGGCAAGAGAATATGCATTAGAAGCTATATCAGAAAAATATGAAAGAGAGAATAGTTCTGAGGATAAATCAGATAAAGATATAGACAATCATTCCCAAGAAAAAAGGGTAGGAGTGATTTACGATTTATATAGTGGTACAGGAACTATAGCCCAACTTATGGCATCTGTTGCTGATAAGGTTTATGGAATAGAAATCATTGAAGAAGCAGTAGAAGCAGCCAGAGAAAATGCAAGGCTTAATAAGCTTACAAATTGTGAATTCATTGCAGGTGATGTACTAAAGAAACTGGATGAACTAGAAGAAAAGCCAGACCTTATTATTCTTGATCCACCAAGAGATGGAATTAATCCTAAAGCTCTTATGAAAATTCTTTCATATGGAGTAGATAATATGGTTTACATAAGTTGTAAACCCACTTCATTGGCTAGGGATTTGGAAATCTTTGAAGCCAATGGTTATGTGCCAGTAAAAGGGTGCTGTGTGGATATGTTTCCTAATACGCAGCATGTTGAGACGGTTGTTATTCTTTCCAAGGGCGTGGTCGATAAGGATAATTTCAGAAAAGTAAAGGTAGATTTCTCTTTGGAGGACATGGATTTGACCGAACTTAGGGGCAAAGCTACATATGCTCAGGTGAAGGAGTATATTCTTAATGAGTTTGGT
>JAILGP010000058.1 GCA_024696635.1 Eubacterium sp.
TATAATAGTATCTCTTTATTATTTTTTAATTGACCATAGAATGAAAATTTTTGGATATATATGTTATAATAAGAAAGTTGTAAATTTTGTAGTGATAAAAATTATATGATAATATCTGAAAAAAAGTAATAAAGAGTAAGAAAAATTAAGAAGTAATAAGAAATATGTAAGAAGAAGCAATAATAATAAGAAATAATAAGAAGTAATAAAAGGCAGTACTATAAAAAAGATTGTGAGGGCAGAATATGAAACCTGTAATTGGTGTACATTTTTGGGAGAGAACAGCAAGACTTTGTTTTTGTGATAGTGATTCAGTAAATATGGCATCTGTTGATCTTCCATCAGATATCAAGAGATTAAATATAGTAGCAAATGATTTTTCTATTAAGAGGGCATTTGAAGTAATAGATAAGTTCTTAAAGGAAAAGGCAAATATTGATGACTATTCTCTTGTTATCTGTACTTCGGATGATACTGGTCTGAAAGAAATTCAACTCCTTTATAAATGTGCTCTTGAATGTGGGGTAGAGGTAATAAGGACTATAACCGAAACAATGGCTATGGCTTATTATTCTTATGTTGAATATGATCTGAATGGTTCTTATATTATGGCCTTTGCTTCACCTGCAAAGCTGGGACTGGCACAGTACTACATGGACCAGGGTCAGGTAGAGGTGGATGATACATTTATAGCTGGAAGGTGGAATGGTACATCTATTTATAAATCAGAATTCCTTTCTCCTTCAAGTAAGAGGCTTTTTGATGTAACGGATGCCGAGCTTGTGATTTTTTCAGGAACCACTGATAAATGTCTGGAAATTGAACAGACGCTTAGTAATTATGTATCTTCATCGAAAACATTTTACAATAAAGAAATACAGTTCAGGATGCTTGAGGATCAGTGCATTATTGAAGGCGTGGGTTATATATGTGGAAGACTTGAGAAGAGAAGCGCATTTCAGGGCTTAAATGAGGTTTCTACCCTGACGCCTTATGACCTGTTTGTTTCGGTGAATGGACAGATGTATCCGATTGGCGATATGGATAGTCTTATTCCTCTTGAGGAGACTGTGGAGGTTGACAGCTATCCTGAGTCTAAGAAGACCTATGATGAAATAGAATTATTCGAGAAGAGGGGCAAGGCATTTGTTAAGGTTTGCAGGATGACTGTCCCTAAGGAGGAGCTGGAATATTTCTATCATAAGGCATGTAAGCTTACCCTTATATCAGATGAAAACCGAAGGCTTACATTTGTAATTAAAACAGTAATGGGTGAGAAGGAGGTTAAGCTTAGTCTGATTGATTATATGACACTTAGTGAGGAAGAAGAGGTTCAGTCAGAGAGCATATCTGATATGATTAAGAAATTCCTTCCTGTAGTGGATGATCTGGAATATGCCTGCAAATATGCTAAGGAGAAGGATAATCCTTATGTTCAGGGAATTGAGAAAACCTACAACAAGGCCATACAGATTCTGGAGGATAATGAAGTCAAGGTTATAAATAAAGAGGGAATCGAGTATGACTATAATACTATGTCAGCCGTAATGCATGTTGATGATGAGGACCTGGGAGATAATACTGTAAAGCAGATTATGCAGTCGGGATATATTTATAAGGATAAGGTGCTGAGACCGGCTGCGGTTGTTGTTGCTAATTAGTGTGAGAGAGAATTATTTTATTGAATTAATGTTTTAATTATAAATTAAGCTTTGCTTATATATTTAAGTTTTAATTATAAATTAAGCTTTGCTTATATATTTAAGTTTTATTTATAAATTAGGTTATGATTATAAATTAAGTTCTAATTATATGATAAAGATAGTTTATGATTTAAAGGAGCATGTGTTGAAGGAAACCAGATTATTCATATCAGATTTAGATGGAACATTACTTACATCAGAAAAGAAAATCTCCCACCTTACTATGGAGGCTCTTAGGAATTTTACATCCAGGGGAAATCATTTTGCTATTTGTACGGGAAGGGACATATGCAGTGCAAGGTCTGTATATGATGGTCTGGGACTGGATTTTCCTGGTAGTTATGTAATAGCTTATAATGGTGGGCTTATATATGATGTGGATAATGATAAGGTTATATATAGGATAGGGCTGGATAAAGGCCTTGTCCGTGAAATATTTGACCTGGCCCGGGAATATGATATTCATGTTCATACCTATAATGATGATAACATTTTGGCCAGAGAGGATAATGACTGTCTTAAGTTTTATAGAAGGGTTATTAAGACTCCGCCAATTGTTTCTGATGATATATTTCCTTATCTTACAGTTCCTCCCTGCAAGGTTATCTGTATAGAGCTTAAGGATCACGCGAAACAGGAGAGCTTTAGACTGGCGGCAGAGAAGCGTTTTGCAGGAAGAGTTGAACTTATGTATTCCAATGAATATTATCTTGAACTCATTCCCACGGGCTCAGGAAAGGGAAATGCCTTATTACGCCTATGCGACATACTTCAGATACCTAGAGAGTTTGCCATAGCGTCAGGAGATGGAGATAATGATATCTCAATGCTGGAAGCAGCAGGACTGGGTATTGCCATGATCAATGCCCCTGATAGTGTTAAATGCAGGGCTGATGTGGTGACTGATAAGGATAATAATCATGATGGACTGGCCCCCTTTTTATCCTTCACTTAGAATATCAGGTTCATTAAGTCTCATAGGTGTGGGTGATTTTAAGTATGATGATGGGAACTGGTATTACGGCGCATGCAATTTCTGCACATGTACATAATTGGGATTATACTTATGATCAGTCTACTTATACTGTGACGGCTACCTGCAAGAATTCTGAATGTGATATTACCCAAAAAATTTGCCAAAGGGGACAGACCCCTTTGGCAAATTTTTTGTAAATTTAAAGCATATGTGCTCTGATTTCATCGCCACTGAGTGGTGAGAGGAGTGCTGGTGCAACGTCAAATACTGTCTTTGCTCCGGCGTCGCCTGATTGGTTCATTCTGTAAGCTGCTCTTGCATAAGCTGTCAGAACTGAACCTGTGAATTCAGGGTTTGAGTCAAGGTTAAGACTATATTCAATAACATGCTTATTAAGGTCATCACCGCTTCCTGTGGTTCCGGAATAAATAACTGATCCGCCATGAGGAAGACCACTGTGGTTAGCCTTCATTTCTTCGGCGCTGATGAAATTAACACTTGTATCGTAATCTGCAAAATAGTTTGGCATGGTTACGATTTCTTTTTCTATACGAGCCTTGTCAGCTCCTTCCTCAGCCACAACGTAGCATACTCTTGTGTGCTTTTCGCGGGTTGTAAGCTCTGGATTCTGACCCTTACGTACCTTTTCAAGTGCCTCTGGAACTGGAACTGTGTACTGACGAGCGTCTATAACACCTTCTATTCTTCTGATGGCATCAGAATGTCCCTGGCTTACGCCCTTGCCCCAGAATGTATAATCCTTTCCACCTGGAAGAACTGCGTGAGCATAGAGACGATTAAGGGAGAACATGCCCGGATCCCATCCGCAGGATATGATTCCGATTTTTCCTGCTTTCTTAGCAGCTTTATCAACATTTGCAAAATGTACCGGAATTCTTGCATGTGTATCGAAGGAATCGATTACATTAAAGAGCTTAGCATATTTTGGTGTCATCTCAGGAAGATCAGTAGCTGAACCTCCACAAATAATAAGAACATCAATTTTATCAGTCATCTCAGGAAGAGAATCCACATGATATACAGGAGCATTGCTGTCAACCTTTACATTTGCAGGGTCACGTCTGGAAAATACACCGACAAGCTCCATATCATCGCATACATTTACTGCCTTTTCTACGCCACGGCCAAGATTGCCGTATCCAAGAATACCTATTTTTATACTCATTTTAAAGCCTCCTTTTTTATTCATTCAAAAACATAAAAAGTATAGTACAAGTTGCTTTATGATTCAAACCTTTTGTAAAGAAATGAAAAAAAGAATGTCAGTATTAAAAAAAACATTGACAGGGGAAATATTACAGAGTAATATTACACCGTAATATAAAGCTCTATAGCAGTATCTGGACTATATAGCTATGGGTCTAATCAAGGTTTTTTATATATAGAAGGAGGCTGCAGTGCCATACGATTTTGATAAAACACATGAAAAAATACTTGAAAGCGCCATGAATAATTTCAGTCAGGTGGGCTTCAGGGATGCTTCCATAAGAAATATATGTAAGGATGCGGGAGTTACAAATGGTGCATTTTATGCTCATTTTAAAAGTAAGGATGAGCTTTTCTCAGCACTGGTGGAGGGCTGCCTTAATCAGTTTAATGATTTATATAATGGTTTCACCGATATTAAAATTCAGTCGGCTGAGGATGTGATTAATATGTTTAAGATGTCCTATACTTCTGTGGAAACCCTTATTCATTATGTATATGAGAATAAGGCTATATTCATGCTTATATTAAAGAATAGCGGCGGCTCCAGCTATGAGAATTATGTGAATGATCTTATTGAAGAGGAAAGTAAGAATACCATGATATTTATGGAGTCCTGCAGGGCTTATATGAAGAAGCCGGAGAATATATCTGAAAGGATTGCAAGGATAGGTTCAGCCCTGGTAATAAATTCCATGTTTGAGGCATTTGTTGCAGGGGAGTCGGAGGAAGACAATATTAAGGATACCAGGCTTTCCAGTGATTATTGTATAGCAGGATATAGGGAAATATTGGGATTATAAAGTCTCCAAATATAAATCTCAGAAATATATAAAATTTGAAATTATAAATCCTAGAAATATATAAAATTTGAAATTATAAATACCCAGATATAAATAATGATATATATAGGCGAACTTCAGGTTTCGCCTTTTATATAAATGTAGAGTTAGTTTAATCTAATAAAAAGGAGGAATATATAACTTGCGAGAGAGTAAATCAAACCCTATGGGAAGGATATGGCAGATATCTGAAAAAGAGCATGGACGCCTTTATCTTTCTGTATTATATGCTGTTTTGGGAGTGCTGGCAGGAATAGTCCCATATATTGCAGCCGCCAAAATTATTTCCGGAATTATATCCCAAAATAAAGATATGTCATACTACCTGCTTATGTGTGGCCTGGCCCTTGGAGGATACATCCTGAAAAGCCTTTTATATGCCATGGGTCTGAGTGTGAGCCATAAAGCTGCATTTTCTATTTTAGGAGAAGTGAGGAAAGCCATATTTGCTAAGCTTCCCCGCATGCCCCTTGGGACAATAATAGATACCTCCACTGGAACCATGAAGCAGATAATTGTGGACGAAGTAGAGAGGATGGAAAGACCTATAGCCCACATGATTCCGGAGCTTACCTCTAATATAGTTGGAGCGGTTGCTGTATGGATATATATGATGATAATAGACTGGAGAATGGGACTTATATGTCTTATATCCGTTCCGGTGGGAATGTTTTTCTTCCTTATGATTGCCGCCACCTATAGTGAAGATTACAGGAAATCTGTGGAGACTACCCAGGAAATGAATGACAGCATAGTGGAATATGTTCAGGGAATCGAGGTCATCAAGGCCTACAATCAGGGCAAATCTTCATATCAGAAATTCAAGGACAAGGTAATAGCAAATGCAGCCTTTTACTATGGCTGGATGAAAAAGACGGAATTTAATAATGCCATGTGTGTGGCTATAGCACCTTGTACCCTTATAACTGTACTGCCAATAGGTTGGAAAATGTACCTTTCCGGTAGCATTTCGGCTGATGTACTTATGACATCCATCATGCTTTCCATGAGTGTGGTAGGTCCTATAATGGCGGCTATCAGCTTTACAGATTCCTCGGCTAAGGTTGCTACCACGGTTGCAACTGTAGATAAGCTTCTATCTGGCCAGGAGCAAAAGCATAGCGACAAAGCCGTAACATTTAAATCTCATAATATTGAACTTAAAAATGTAACTTATGCATATCATGAAGGAGAAGAGGTGCTGCATAACGTTAGTCTTGAAATCCCGGAGAAAACATTTACAGCTCTTGTGGGACCCTCCGGAAGTGGAAAGTCAACCATAGCAAAACTAATCGGTGGTTTCTGGGATGTGGAGGAAGGCTCCATAAGTATGGATGGTAAGGATCTTAAGGATATTCCTCTTGAACAGTTATATGATCAGGTGGCCTATGTGTCACAGGATACCTGGCTTTTTGATGATACCATAATGAATAATCTGAGAATGGGTAATACCAGGGCTTCCGATGAAAGGATACGTCAGGTGGCAAAGCTTTCTGGTTGTAATGAATTTATTGAAGCCCTTCCTATGGGATACGATACGCCTGTTGGAAGAGGGGGCGCTCACTTGTCAGGTGGTGAACGTCAGAGAATTGCTATAGCCAGAGCCATGCTGAAGGATGCTCCTATAGTAATTCTAGATGAGGCAACAGCTTATATTGATCCTGAAAATGAGGCTCTTATCCAGCGTGCCATTGGGGGACTTGTTAAGAATAAGACAGTTATAATAATAGCCCACAGATTAACAACTATCACAAATGCAGACAAAATAGTTCTGGTAAATAATGGAAGTATTGAAACCTCCGGAAGTCACCAGGACTTGCTTGAAAAGAGTGACCTTTATAGAAGCATGTGGCAGGCCCATATAAGTGAAGGAGGGAGAAAATCATGTTAGAAGCAATAAAGAAGATAATAGATTTTTCGGGCCAAGAGAGACCCAAGGTATATAGGGCAATAGTTCTTTCTTTCCTTAAATCCATGCTTTCCATGCTGAGAATTGGAGCTATATACTATATTGTTCTGGCATTTGAAGAGGGCGACAAGAGTATGAAGCCAGCCTGGACTTCCCTTATACTGCTTGGAATAAGTATAGTATGTAACGTTATATTAAAGAGTATAGCTGATCTTCAGGCAGTCCATGCAGGATATTTTATGGGGGCTTTTAAGAGACTTGATATAGCAGACAGACTTAAGAAGGTTCCTATGGGATATTTTAATGATACAAATCTTGGTGAGGTTACAGGAATAGCCACCACAGTTTTGGATGTGGTTGAAAATCAGGGGGCAAATGTACTCGTCAATATTTTAACTGGTCTTATGAATTCCATTGTATTTTTAATCTGTATTCCATTTCTGGATTTTAGAGTTGCCCTTGTTGTTTTAACGGGTATGGTGGTTTATATGCTTTTTACTTCTTCAATGGAGAAGAAAACCAGAAAGCTTTCCCCTATAAGACAGAAAAATCAGGCAGCTCTTGTATCTAAGGTATTGGAAAGCCTTCAGGGCATGAGTGTAATCAAGTCTTTCAATCTTACAGGTAAGGGTGATGCGGCACTAAGAAAGGCTATAGATGATAATAGAGACAGTAACCTGGCTTTGGAAAGGTTATTTATTCCCTATGGAATGTATCAGGGAGTGGCCCTTGCTGTATTTAAAGTCCTAATACTTTTATTATCTGTTAAGTTTTATATGGATGGAAGTATTAGTATGACCTATACCCTTATGCTTATAATTATTTCCTTCCAGATATTTGCAGATATAGAGCAGACGGGTGCGGGACTTACTGTACTTCGTGTGGTTTCCAGCTCTATAGAAGAAGCAGATAAGGTAGACAGCCTTCCTGTTATGGATGAAAAGGGACAGGATTATATTCCTAAAGACCATAACATTTCCCTTAAAAATGTATCCTTCTCCTATGGTGATAATGAGATTCTTAATAATGTAAGTCTGGACATTCCAGAGAATACCATGACTGCCTTTGTGGGTTCCTCAGGTGCCGGAAAGACTACCATGGCCATGCTCATTGCCCGATTCTGGGATGTTGATAAGGGTTCTATTTCTATAGGTGGAAAGGACGTCAGGGATTATACTCTGGAAAGTCTTATGTCACAGATAAGTGTGGTATTCCAAAATGTCTATCTTTTTGCAGACAGTATTGAAAATAATATTAAGTTTGGCTGTCCATCTGCCAGTCATGAGGAGGTTGTAAATGCAGCTAAAAAGGCCTGCTGCCATGACTTTATTATGAGCCTTCCAGAGGGCTATAATACTGTGATTGGTGAAGGTGGAGCTACTCTTTCTGGTGGAGAAAAGCAGAGGATATCCATAGCAAGAGCCATACTTAAAGACGCTCCTATTATCATACTGGATGAAGCCACTGCAAATGTGGATCCTGAGAATGAGGATAAGCTGACAGCTGCATTTGACGCACTGACTTTTAATAAGACAGTAATCATGATTGCCCACAGGCTTAAGACCATTAGAAATGCAAATAAGATTGTTGTTCTGGATGGTGGAAAGATAAAAGAGGGACGTCATGAGGATCTGATGGAGACAAATGAAAAATATAGTAATTTCATAATGCTCAGGGAAGAGGCTGCAGGCTGGAAGCTTGGGGCTTAATGATTTGGCCGTGAAAATAAGCTTATAGCTAGGGCTGTATAGTTAAAGCTATATAGTTAAGGTTATGTTTTTAAGGTTTGTAATTTATTATTTAATATATCTCCTTTGCTGGACAAAATCCGGTAAAGGGGATTTTTTTGACCTTATTTATTTAATTATTGATATGAGCTTGTGAATTCAGGGCCAGATAGTGTATTATATTTCAGTGCTTGAAATGTGATGAGCCTTAGATGGGCTTTATAATTAGTAATCAGGAGAATAGATTTGGAAGAGAAAAAGCATAAAAGAAGAGCTCATTATTCTGGGAAATATCCTAAAAAGTTTGAGGAAAAATATAAGGAGCATAGTCCTGAGAAATATCAGGATATTGTGGACCATGTTATTGCTAAGGGTTCAACTCCTGCTGGAATGCATATATCCATAATGGTAAAGGAAATACTTGATTTTCTTGAGATAAAACCAGGCCAGAGGGGGCTGGACTGTACCCTTGGTTATGGGGGACATACCAGGAAAATGCTGGAATGCCTTGAGGGAAAGGGCTGCATATATGGATTAGATGTGGACCCTATTGAATCTGAGAAGACTGTAAAAAGACTTAGGGATGCAGGCTTTGGGGAGGATATTTTTCAGTTCAGACTTATAAATTTTGCAAATATAGATAAGGTATCTGAGGAGGCTGGTAAATTTGATTTTGTGCTGGCAGATCTTGGGGTATCTTCCATGCAGATAGATAATCCTGAAAGGGGATTTTCCTATAAGATAGATGGTCCTCTTGATTTAAGACTTGATCCAAGTCATGGAGAGTCGGCGGCAGAAAGACTTCATAATATTACAAAAGAAGAGTTTATAGGAATGATGATTGAAAACTCTGATGAACCCTATGCAAAGGAAATAGGGGAAAAGGTTTTTAATCTTATGAAAAAGGGTAAGGCCATGGATACCACCACAGAATTAAGGCAGGCTATAGAGGATGCTCTTTGGAAGCTTCCCAGGGATGAAAAGGAAATGGCTGTAAAGAAAAGCTGTGCCAGGGTATTTCAGGCTTTGAGGATTGACGTAAATAGTGAATTTGAGGTATTGTATTCTTTCCTGGAAAAATTACCGGGAATACTAAATCCGGGTGCAAGGGTGGCTATACTTACCTTCCATTCAGGCGAAGATAGATTAGTTAAAAAAGCATTTAAAGAATTATATAAAAATGGAGTTTATAGCAGTATTTCTGAGGAAGTGATAAGGCCTTCTGCAGAGGAATGTAAGATTAACCCAAGAAGTAAATCAACCAAAATGCGTTGGGCTGTTAAAGGAGAGTTTTAATAAATGAGTATACTTAGTGTGGAACATTTGACACATGGTTTTGGAGACAGGGCCATATTTGATGACGTATCATTTCGCCTTCTTGCAGGTGAGCATATAGGTCTTGTAGGGGCAAATGGTGAAGGTAAGTCAACCTTTATGAACATAATAACGGGAAGCCTTCAGCCTGACGAGGGTAAGATTGAGTGGGCTAAAAATATAAGTGTTGGTTATATGGATCAGCATGCTGTACTTAAGGAGGGCATGTCTATTCGTGACGTACTGGCCAGTGCATTTGAACCTCTTTTTGATATGGAAAAGAGGATGAATGAGCTTTTTGATAAGATGGGAGATGCGACTCCTGAGGAAATGGAAAGCTACATGGAAGAAACTGGCACCATCCAGGATATCCTTACAAATAGGGATTTTTACCTGATAGATTCAAAGGTTGAGGAGGTTGCAAGGGCTCTTGGACTTCTGGACCTGGGTCTTGATAAGGATGTGACGGAGCTTTCGGGAGGACAGAGGACCAAGATTCTTTTGGGTAAGCTTTTACTGGAAAAGCCGGATATACTTCTTTTGGACGAGCCAACAAATTACCTGGATGAAGAGCATATTGCCTGGCTGACTCGCTATCTTCAGGATTATGAAAATGCATTTATTCTCATTTCCCATGACATTCCATTTTTAAATAGCGTTATAAATATTATTTATCATATGGATGGTCAGTACCATAGTCTGGACAGATATGTGGGTGACTATGATAAGTTCCAGGAAGTATATGCCATGAAGAAGGCTCAGAGGGAGGCGGCCTATAATCGTCAGCAGCAGGAGATTGCCGAGCTTAAGGATTTTGTGGCCCGTAATAAGGCCAGGGTTGCTACCCGAAATATGGCTATGTCCCGCCAAAAGAAGCTGGATAATATGGATATTATTGAGAAAATTTATGATAAACCAAAGCCGGAATTTAATTTCAAGACCGCAGTTACCCCAAGTAAGGTACTTTTTGAAACAAGGAATCTGGTAATTGGATATGATAAGCCCCTTTCATCACCACTTAATCTCAGTATGGAAAGAGGGGAAAGAATAGTTCTGGTAGGATCAAATGGAATCGGAAAGACTACACTTCTTAAAAGTATACTGGGGCTTATTCCTTCAATAAATGGCCAGGTTGAGCTGGGAGAAAACCTTGCCATAGGCTACTTTGAACAGGAAATGCCAAAGGATATAGAAACTACCTGTCTTCAGGAAATCTGGAATGAATTCCCGGGCTTTAGTCAGTATGAGGTTAGGTCTGCCCTTGCCAAGTGTGGACTTACAACCAAGCATATAGAGAGTAAGTGCAGGGTACTTTCCGGTGGTGAACAGGCAAAGGTCAGACTCTGTAAACTAATTAACAGGCAGTCCAATCTTCTGGTATTGGATGAGCCTACCAACCACCTTGATGCTGATGCAAAGGATGAACTAAAAAGAGCCCTCAAAGAATATAAGGGCAGCATACTTATGGTATGCCACGAACCCGAATTCTATGAGGACATCAAAACTCAGATCTGGGACTGCACCCAGTGGACAACAGTCACCGTATAATTTGCCAAAAGGGTCAGACCCCTTTGGCAAATTTTGATTAATATTTATCTTCCGTTAGCGGCTACTCCGCCATCGATGTTTACAAGGTCGCCTGTGATGTGGCGAACCAGTGGTGATGAAAGGAATACTGACAGTGCAGCAACTTCTTCGGCCTTGGCGTAACGGCCGTTTGGTGTTCCGGCAGCGAACTGTTTTACAGCGTCCTCTGTCTTAACTCCATCTCCAAGGGCCTTGGACTCTATGTCGCGCATCATTTCTGTATCAACAGGTCCTGGGCATACACAGTTAACATTTACTCCACTTGTGGCAAGCTCAAGTGCAAGAGACTTGGCAACACCAGCAACAGCGTGCTTGGAGGAAATGTAAGGTGTCATTCCTGGGGAACCCTGGAAGCTTGCTCCGGATGCTATAACTACGATTGAGCCATCCCCCTGAGCAGCCATAGCCTGAGCGGCATATTTCATGGAGAAGATTGCACCGAATACATTGATATCATATACGTTCATGAAGTTTTCCCTGGTCTGCATAGTAAGAGGAAGGATCGATCCTTCAAAACCAGCGTTGTTTACCAGAACGTCGATTCGTCCGTAATGCTCAATTGTCTTATCCACCATAGCCTTTACCTGGTCTTCATCTCTGACATCAATCACCTGTGTGAAAAGATGATCATCTGCAATATCAAGATTGGCAGTCAGCTTGTCCAGCTTCTCCTGTCTTGTGGATGTTATTGAAAGCTTACATCCCTCAGCTGCATAAGCATGTGTTAATGCTGTTCCGATTCCCCCTGTAGAACCAGTGATAAGAACGACTTTGTCCTTTAACTTAAGATCCATAAGATACCTCCTTAAAATATTATTAGTAAAATGTTATTGATTATCAGATAAGCTAACATAATTATGCTTATCAATTAAATATAACATTTTGAGATAGACGCGTCAAACGGATGTTAGTGATATTTAATAGTGCTGAGGTTAGAAACCAAGAACAATCCTAAAACAGTTCCAAGATCAATTCTAAAATTAATTCCCAAACAATCCAGGTCTAATTCCCAAAGTAATTCCAGGACCAATTCTCCTAACAATCCAATTCAAACATATAATCCATATATTTTACATATTTGTTGCTGATAATATGTGGTATAATATGCAGGTAAAATGCCTGTTCGAAATGAGTCCGGCCAGCCGGATAACTCGTGTGACTCTTTTTTCAATAGCGTAGGCAAAGTGGAGCATTCACCGGGTTGCAGGCATTTTATTTATCAAAGGATTATATCAAAGGACTATATCAAAGGATTTTCTCTTGGGATTATAGTATTAGGGAGTGGATTTAAATGTCAGATTCATTGATTGTTTGTTTATGTATGTTAGGAATAGGAGTAATATTTGGAGGATTTAGTATTCTCTTTAAGGTTATAAGTGATAGGTCTAAAGCAGGCTGTGATTGTAAAACCTATGGAACAGTTATAAGGATGCTTCGTGCAAGACATTATTATGGACATAATACTACAGCTACACCTATGCTGACACCAGAGATTAAATATATGGCTAATGGTTATGAAATAGTTTCGCATAATAATCTTTATTCAACTAATTCCAAATATAATGTGGGAGATACCATCCCCATACTTTATGACAGAAATAATCCCCAGAGGTTTGTAATAGAGGGACAAAATCTATTCAAAGTATTTATAATAACATTTGGGATAATTGGTGGAATCTGTATTCTTGCGGGTATCATATTGGGTATTATAAGTTTTTTATAAAGAAGAAAATGTTATGCATAATTTTACATGATAAATAAAGCGGCTAAAATCTGCATTTTGCAGGATAATTAGCCGCTGTTTTTTAGTATAATTCTGGAAGATTTTCTTTAGTTATGGCATGAGGATTATGGTAAAGCTTCTTTAAATAATCGAAAGTAGTAAATTCCTCTGTAAGGCAGAAATCCTTTGACCAGGTCATAAAGCTGGCCCATCCTAATTTTTCCTGGAAAATCATATCCAGATCAGGAAGGCTTCCAATTTCACCGATTAATGTTATTTTAGGACAATCGGTGATTTTAATAAGGCGATTATAATTCTCTGATTGGCTGTCATGAAGGTGTTTTTCAGGATACATATCGCAGGATATAATATCCACCAAATGATCCCCAGGGTAACAATTTGCTACAGGGGAGTTCCATACCCAGATCAGGTTATTAAGTCCATGGATTTTAGTAAAGCGTTCATACATGATATGCCATAATTTCTTTAAAGGCTCAGGTCCCTTAAAGCCCCACCAGAACCAGTTTCCATCCCCCTCATGAAAAGGTCTCCAAAGTATAGGTATGCCCTTATCACAGAAAGGACGGAGTAATCCTGCCATATAGTCCATATCAGATATCAGAGCCTTGTTTTCCGGAGTGCCCGGTATTACTGCAAGGCTGGCATCGAAATCTGTATTCTCTGAGAAAAATGCTTTGGATCTTCCATAAAGAGGAGAGAACCAGTGCCAGGTAAATGTTATAAGTCCCTTTTTATCAGCCCATTCCCAGGCTCTTTTAAGAGTTCCGTAGTTTTCCATAACCTCAGTTATACATTCCTGGTCCGTATCCGAATAGTTGATATTAGGAGAATAGGAAAGGAGTTCGAAGCCTAAAAGCGCTGGTTCCTTACCTGTAACGTCTCTTATTACCCCTAACTCTTCCTGGGCCATGGTCTGGGTATGCTGACCGGTAATTATTTTGCTATATGAGATATCTGAAAGATACTTCATTACATTTTTTACGCAGTCCTGTGCATTTTCATTTGTTGGAATAAAAATCTTATCACTCATAGTAAAACATCCCTTATTTACTTATAATTTAAGTAATAATAACATGTAGTAATCGAATAATAAACAATAATTTAAGTAAAAAATATAAATTTATTGTCTTGCTTTCATTTTCTGCCAGTTAATAAATCCATATAGGTCATTAACAAGGAAACAGAAGAAACATATTACCATTGGCAGGTAGGAAATGTTTGATAAAGAAGCCAGAATCCACAGGATTATAAGTACTATGTCATTCATTGCATAGAAGATGGCATAATAAGAGCTCCTGAACATAGCCAGGCTTGCTGCCATAAAGCTTGTGGCTATGGATACTGTGGATACAGCAAG
Organism: Eubacterium sp.; assembly: GCA_024696635.1. Lineage (GTDB taxonomy): Bacteria > Bacillota > Clostridia > Lachnospirales > Lachnospiraceae > Eubacterium_Q. The sequence goes on from JAILGP010000058.1 coordinate 14,387, forward strand.
ATTAGGTGTATTAAATTTTTTTAATATAAAATAGAAGATAGTAGTCACGATCATGGCGCTGATAGAAAGAAAAGTCCATAGGCGGGGACTGGTGTGACTTACCTTGACCTGGCCCTTTTTATATGGGTTTTTAATCCAGGTTATTACAGCTCCCATTGCAATAGGAGCGGTCATTCCAAGATAAGTAATCATTTCTCCCCAGTAGTGAAAGCGAAATGATACTATTGCGTAAAATATAGAAAAAATAACTGTTATAATCTGGCCCAGTACATCGCCCTTGGAAACAAATATAAGGGCTGTCACTCCGATCAGTGTGGATATAAGAGAAAGATATCCATTGGGACTAAAGATTAAAAAGGTAGCTATAGTAATAAGCATGGAACCTATCCATATAATTAATTCGTACCAGGTCAGTCTTTTGAAGGATTCGACAATATTTATCTTATATAATTTCTTTTCTGAATTTGTAATGGCTTTCTCTTCAATATTCATATTGGAATTATCTCCTTATGTTTTTTATATAAAATAAAACATCCGCATGACTGCAGCTTCTAAGACCTAACGACTACAGTAAGCGAATGTTCCTGACATTCTGTTACCCGGTGGCAACATATTATATTTGGTTTTAAATCATAAGATTCAACAGCAAGGATAATAACATAAAAGAAAATGGAATACAATACTAATGTTTATGAAAAAAAGATATACAAATATTTATGACAAATAAAAGAAAACTTATGGCAAATATTAGTTTGACAAAGTATGTTTTTTTTTCGTAATGTAATCTGGAAGGGTTTAAATCAATGGCATTTTATAATATATCAGAGGACAAAATATGAATAAGGGACTTTGGACATTAAGGTATACATTTATTAATGTTACCTATTTCGTTGCATTTTGCACTATACATGCTCTGGCGGCACTCTATCTTCTGGCTCAGGGCTTTACAAATACTGAGGTTGGTATTCTTCTGGCGGTGGCAAATATTCTTTCTGCCATTAGTCAGCCCCTTATTGCGGGAATTATAGATAAACCCGGCCACCTTACTAACAGGAGGTTTATACTGATATCCGTTTTTATAATAATGGCGGGCTCTGGGATACTTATGGTTTCAAATAAGAATAAACCTCTTATTTTTGTAACCTATGTGATTATTTATATGATACAGTTTGCTTATCAGCCTGTTATGACGGCCCTTTGTTTTGAATATCAGAAGGCGGGCTGTAATATATTCTATGGACTTGCCAGAGGGCTTGGTTCAGCCAGCTTTGCCCTGACATCTGCATTTATAGGAGGAGCGGTGGAGGAGCATGGAGTAAATATTCTTTTAATTGTAAATGTTATAGCCATGGTTCTTTCCGCAATTGTGGTTTTCTTCTTTAAAAAGCCGGAGGTACAAGGGCGTGGAGACCTTAATGGGTATTCTGATACAGCTTTAAACAGGGTTTTAAATCCTGATGATGGCTCAGAGGATATAAAGGTAGCTCATAATAATTTCTTTGATTTTGCAAGGACTTATCCTGCATTTATTTTATTCCTCCTGGGTGTAATATGCTTCTTCTTTGCTCACAATATGATAAATGATTTTATGATTCAGATCATAAGGAATCTGGGTGGGGGCGAAAAGGAGCTGGGCTATTCTAATTTTCTTCAGGCAATACTGGAGCTTCCGGTTATGGCCCTTATAGGAATAGTATTAAAGAAGATATCCTCAGATAAGCTTTTGATATTTTCCGGAACGGCCTTCTTTGTAAAGATACTTATATTAATATTTGCTACCAATATGGCTACCATGTATCTTAGTCAATCCTTCCAGCTGTTTGCCTATGCAGTATTTATACCAGCATCGGCTTATTATGTAAGTCAGAATATGGCAGAGCTGGATCAGGTGAAGGGCCAGGCCTTCGTAACCAGTGCCATAACAGTGGGTGGAGTATTTTCCAATCTCATAAGTGGAGTCATACTTGATAATATGGGAATAAGACCTATGCTTATTGTAGGAACTGTGGTATCGGCTCTTGGTGTTGTTATAGCCTATATGGCCCTGGGACCAAAGAGAGGTGCCAGGTTAGATGAGAAATGATACTGAATAAAGAAAATCCATAAAGAAAATGGATAAAGAAACTCTATAAAGAGTAAATTTAAATTGAATAAAACATATTATGAAAAGGTTGCGTCATGCAGCCTTTTTTGTGTGTTTGAAAATGAATTTAAAATATGTTTGAAAATGTATTTAAAAATAAGATTAGTATACACATAAAGAAATGATAATAATGAAATATAAAAAAAACTGTTGACTTAGTAGCAAAAGTATACTAATATACAAGCATAGAAACTTAGTAGCAAAAATATACTAACATTCAAATACATGAAAGGGAGGAAAATGATATGAATTTTAGATATAATAAATTTAAACCAAGTGAATATGTTATGGTTATAAAGAAGGGACGTCCTGTTAGAAAGGGCAAGGGTTTATCTGTTTTTTATAATAATCTTATCACCAACCTTGTGGTAATACCGGCGACTGCCTTTGATGGTGCATTTGCCTTTGAAGATCTGATTACAGCGGATTTCCAGGAGGTGTGCGTTCAGGGAGGAATCACCTATAGGATCTTCGATTTTGATAAAGCCAGCCTTATGGCGGATTTTACATACAATCCTAGAAAAAAGGATAATAGTATTCTTGCCATGGCTGTGATCAATAAGCGAATCAATAATATAATCAAGGCTATAGTTATCCGGGAGGTTGGAGTGAGAGATGTTCGTACTATCATTAAGCAGGCGGATGAGATGGCTCAGATAATAACTGATATGTTAAAGGATGATGAAATAATTGCCGGCCTTGGAGTTGAAATAATTACAGTTAATGTCCTTGGTATTATGGCAAAGCCGGAAACAAGAAAGGCTCTTGAGGCGGCGGCAAGAGAACAGATTTTAAAAGAACAGGATGATGCCATTTATATGAGACGTAATGCTGCCATTGAGCAGGAGAGACTTATTAAGGAAAATGAGCTTAATACGGAAATCAAGGTGGCTGAAAAGGAGCAGGAGAAGCAGGATAAGGAACAGGAGATGATGCTGAGCCTGCAGAGAAGCCAGCTTGCCAGAGAAGAGGAGAAGCAGGATAGGGAACAGGAGATGGAACTTAAGCTTCAGAGAGGCCAGCTGGAAAGAGAACAGGAAAAACAAAGTAAGAAACAACAGATTCTCAGAGAGGAAATGGAAGCAAGGCTTGAACGTCAGATGATAGAGGCCGAGAAAAAGGGACAGCTTGAAAAGCAGGAAATGGAATACAGGATTGAACTTGAGGAAAAGAATAAGGACTTCCTGGCAATAGAGCTTGAAAATGAGAAGCTTAAAAATGATGAAAAAGCCAGAGCCATGGCAGCGATGATAAAGGCATACGAAAATATGAATGTTGCCCTTGTTGAAGCCTGTGCTCTTGCCAACATGGATCCCAATGCTATTATGGCTAAAGGTTTTATGCAACTTGGACAAAATGCTGATAAGATTGGTACACTTAATATTGGAACAGATATACTGGACCAGTTAGTTGGTAAACTTGAAAAATAAATTTGCCAAAAGGGTCAGACCCCATTGGTAAAATGAAAGGGTGGAATTATGGATAGAGGTATGAATAAGGTAGTAATTGTTAAGAAAAAGACCAGGCTGGAGGATCTGAAGAGAAGGTACTGTACTATTGAACAGGCCAGATTCTATGTGGAACATATGGGTGCTTCTTTTGATGATTATATTGAAGAGGACCAGAATTATCAAAGGGCCCTGAAGGTGGTTCGGGAAAATGCAAATAGGATGGCCAGGGTTCTGGAGATAGACAGGGATTATATCCCCAATATGATATTCGGCCAGGATGATATAGTGATAGCTCTTGGTCAGGACGGCCTTGTGGCAAATGTAATGAAATACCTGGACGGTCAGCCTCTTATAGGTATAAATCCTGATGCTGCAAGGTGGGATGGAATCCTTCTGCCCTTTGAAGCAGGGGATATGGAAAGTGTTTTGCCTAAAGTGATTGCTAAGAATTTTAATCAGAAAATGGTATCTATGGGTAAGGCTGAAAGCAAGGATGGTCAGGTGCTTTATGCGGTAAATGATTTCTTTATAGGAATTAATAATCATACTTCGGCAAGATATAATATTACCTTTGGGGGTATTACAGAGAATCAATCTTCTTCGGGAGTTATTGTATCTACGGGACTTGGAATGACTGGATGGCACAGGTCTATCATGGCGGAATTTCGAGGCATGGCCAAAGCCTTTAATCTGGGAAATGTAACTGAAAGCAATTATGAATGGGATGGTGATCAGCTGATATTTCAGGTTAGGGAGCCTTATCCCAGCCGTTTTACCCAGGCGGATCTGGTTTATGGTTTGGTTAATAAGGGACAGGAGATTATATTTACATCTAATATGTCTGAAAATGGAATTGTTTTTTCTGATGGAATTCTGGATGACACCATTGAATTCAATGCAGGAATGGTTTTAAGGGTTGGCCTGGCTGATAGAATAGGAAGACTTGTGATTGAATAAAAATAAAAAAAATAATGCTTTATGAGTGAAAATAATGGCAGAAAAATGATAGCTTTTGGTACAAGCATGTGCTATTATTATACAAGTTAGGTTAGTCTAACAAGTATAATATTTTAAGGAGGTTGAAGTAATGAGTGAAATTTTTACTAATATCCCATACATAAAGTATGAGGGACCAGACAGTAAGAATCCATTCGCTTTCAAGTATTATGATCCAGACAGAGTAGTACTTGGAAAAACAATGAAGGAGCAGCTGCCATTTGCTATGGCATGGTGGCACAATCTGGGCGCAAACGGAGTTGATATGTTTGGCAGGGGAACAATCGACAAAAGATTTGGTGCTGCAGAGGAAGGCACTATGGAACATGCAAAGGCTAAGGTTGATGCAGGCGTTGAATTCATGAAGAAGCTTGGTATTCAGTACTATTGCTTCCATGATGTAGATCTTGTACCAGAAGCTGATGATATTAATGAAACAAACAGAAGACTTGATGAGCTTACAGATTATCTTCAGGAAAAGACAAAGGATACTGATATTAAGTGTCTCTGGGGTACAGCTAATATGTTTAGCAATCCTCGTTTCATGAACGGTGCCGGAAGTACAAATGATGTTGATATTTACTGCTTTGCTGCTGCACAGGTTAAGAAAGCTATAGAACTTACAGTTAAGCTTGGCGGACGTGGCTATGTATTCTGGGGTGGTCGTGAAGGCTATGAAACACTTCTTAATACTGAAGTAAAGCTCGAGCTTGAGAACATTGCAAATCTTATGAAGATGGCTCGCGATTATGGTCGTAGCATAGGATTTGAAGGAACCTTCCTCATTGAGCCAAAGCCAAAGGAGCCAATGAAGCATCAGTATGACTATGATGCTGCAACAGCTATTGGATTCCTTAGACAGTATGGTCTTGATAAGGACTTTAAGATGAATATTGAAGCAAACCATGCTACACTTGCAGGACATACCTTCCAGCATGAACTTAGAATCAGCCGTATTAATGATATGCTTGGTTCTATCGATGCTAACCAGGGTGATGTAATGCTTGGTTGGGATACAGACTGCTTCCCAAGCAATGTATATGACACAACACTTGCTATGTATGAGATAGTAAAGAATGGCGGACTTCCAGTAGGTATTAACTTCGATTCCAAGAATCGTCGTCCATCTAATACTTATGAAGATATGTTCCATGCATTTATCCTCGGTATGGATTCATTTGCATTTGGACTTCTTAAGGCTGCTCAGATTATTGAAGATGGCCGTCTTGAAGGCTTTACAGAGAAGAAGTATGACAGCTTCAAGTCAACAGAACTTGGCAAGAAGATAAGAAATGGCGAGACTAGTCTTGAAGAGCTTGCTGCAAGAGCTGCTGAGCTTAAGGCTCCAGCAATACCTATTTCAGGAAATCAGGAATATCTTGAGGGAGTTCTTAATAATATTATTCTTTCTAATAACTAAGCTCTGATCAGAGAAATCTTTAATTTATTAAACAAAAACAACAATTTAGTATTTATATTTGTTTATCTAATATATATATTAATATAGGAACCACTTATCCTTCGGGGTAAGTGGTTTTTTGTTTTTTTTAAATTTATTTGCATTATTTTATTAAATATGTATAATGTTAGCGTAATGGTTAGATATCTCTAATCAATATTAGAAGTTTTTAATACTAATCAGAGAGGCCTGAAATGAAGAAAAAAAGTAATATGCCTTTTTTATTTAAGGCAATGGGTGGTTTTAAGATATGCATGGTTATCAGTATACTTTTGGCATCCCTGTCAGCCCTTGCAAGTATCTATGCATATATATATGTTTATAAAATAGCAGACCTGATTATAAGTAACATTTCCGATATAGGGAATATGGATGCAAAGTCTGTGGAAAGCTATGGCAAATCCATAGTCATGATGATATGTGGCGGTTATGGATTATATGGATTATCGCTTCTTTTTTCACATATTACAGCATTTAATACTGCAGCCAGGTTAAAGAGGATGCTTATATGTCATATAGGAAGGCTTCCCGGAGGATATCATGATGAGAACCCTAGTGGAAGCGTAAGAAAAATCATAGAGAAAAATACTGATCTTACAGAGACACTGATAGCTCATCAGATTCCAAATACAACTATATCTATAGTTCTTCCAATAGCATTTATAGTATTCATGTTTAAGTACAGTATGGCTCTATCTATAGCCTGTATTATTCCTGTAATAATTGGATTCCTTCTTCTGGCAGCCATTATGATGGGAAATGGAAGCGACTTCGTAAGGAAGTATCAGCAGGCATCTAAGGATATGTCCAATGCGGCTGTAGAGTATGTAAGGGGTATTCCAGTAATGAAAACCTTTGGCCAGACTGCAGATTCCTTCCAGAGATATAAGAACTCGGTGGATGACTTCTGTCAGTATGTCTATAAATTTGCTATTTCAATGATAACCTCGGACAGTCTTTATAATACCGCAATTAATTCAGTTTTTTATGCCCTTGTTCCCACGGCTCTTATTGCATTTAATAAAAGCGGCGGGTCTGCAAAGGTAATATGTTCATTTGTATTTTTTGCTTCAATTATTCCTATGGAGGTTACCATTCTTAAGAGAATTATGAGTAATTCTTCAGAGTCAATAATTGTCGATGAGGCAATGGGGGTTCTTAAAGACCTGCTTTCAGAAAAGCCTATGGAATATAAGGAAAATAGTCTGGCTCTTCCAAAGGGATTTGATATATGTTTTGAAAATGTATCCTTCCGCTATGGAAAGGATAAGCCCCTTGCCCTGGATAATGTGAGCCTTACTATGAAGGAAGGGCAGGTTACAGCATTAGTAGGTATGTCTGGAGGGGGCAAATCTACTATTGCGTCGCTTGCAGCAAGAATGCGAGATGTTACAGGAGGACGCATTCTTATAGGTGGAGTAGATGTGAGGGATTTCCCGGAGGAAAGCCTTAATGATTGTGTAAGCGTGGTTTTTCAGGAAAGTACACTTCTTAAGATGACAATAAGGGAAAATGTAGCTCTTTATAAAAAGGATGCTTCAAGAGAAGAGATAATAAATGCCCTGAAGCTGGCTCAATGCTCGGATATTCTGGCTAAGCTGCCAAATGGAATAGAAACCATGTATGGAAGCAAGGGAGTATATCTTTCAGGTGGAGAGGTGCAAAGAATTGCCATAGCCAGAGCCATACTTAAGGATGCTCCAATTGTTATACTTGACGAGGCGACTGCATTTGCAGATTCAGAAAATGAATATCTTATAAGGAAGGCGTTTAAAGAGCTTCTGAAGGGTAAGACAGTAATAATGATAGCACATAGAATGTCCACTACTAAGGATGCTGATAAGATTTATGTTATTGACAATGGAAATGTAATAGAAGAAGGAAAGCATAAAGAGCTTATGGAAATGGGAGGCAGATATTTTGCTATGTATAGTGAATATAGCAAGGCCGTAAGCTGGAAGCTTGACAGAAAGGGGGTAGAAGCATGTTAAAGTGTCTTAAATATTTTACCTCCGATGGAATTAAAACAGTTGTTAAGGCGTCTATAGGACTTACGATTTTTCAGATAGCCTGTATTGCTCCTATGATTTTAATTGTAAGGGCATTTTCACAGATGCTGGATGCTTACAGGGCTGGGCAGATAGGTGACTTTAACCTTGGACTATATATTATTGTTGGAACACTTCTTGTCCTTCTTATGTATGTCTGCTACAGGAAAATGTATAAGCTTAAGTATTTTGGTCTTTCCAATGAGAATATGAATCTTAGGATGGGTGTCATGGATAAGCTGAGACGCCTTCCGGAAAGCTATCTTTCAAAGCATGATTTAAGTGATCTTACATCCAGGGTAATGGATGATATAGGAACAATAGAAGGTGTTCTTGCAAACCAGCTTACAGAAATGTTTGGGGGAATATTGTCTATTGCTTTAGTAATTCTCTTCATGTTTTTTGTAAATGTAAAAATGACCCTCGCCCTTATGGTAGTACTTCCAGTAGTAGTTCTCAGCATGTCACTTAGTGATGTGGTATCCGGCAGGACACATATGAAGAACAGGCTTGCAAGAGTAGCTATATCAGATGGAATACAGGAATATCTGGAAAATATAAAGGTTCTTAAAATTTCTGGAAGTATAGAGACCTATCAGAAGGGGCTCTTTAGAAAAATCAGAAAGCTGATACCGGGACTGGTTCTCTTTGAGTTTCTGGCGGGAATGTGTGTATCTACTGCCTATAACATGCTAAGAATGGGAATTGGTGTAGTTGCAATATATGGAGTTAATCTTCTTATAAAGGGCCAGATAGACGTGGAGACTTATATAACATTTGTCCTTATGGCAGTATGGATTTATGAGCCTCTTTCCTATACCTGCGAAAATCTTGGAGCAGTTATAGCCTCTAAGGTGGCTGCGACAAGAATAGAAGAGATAATGGAATATAAGGAACAGGAGGGACAAAGGGATATAGTTTTTAATGACTATGATATTAGCTTTGATGATGTAAGGTTCTCCTATGAAACAAAGGAAGAGATTCTTAAGGGTGTAAGCTTTACTGCAAATCAAGGACAATATACAGCCCTGGTTGGTCCTTCCGGAAGTGGAAAGTCTACTATATGTAAGCTGGCTGCTAGACTCTGGGATGTGGACTCAGGAAGTCTTACTCTGGGAGGTAAAGAGGTTTCGGATATAAGTCCGGAGACACTTTTTAAACAATATTCCATAGTATTTCAGGATGTAACACTTTTTAATGATTCCATATATAACAACATTTTGATTGGTAATAAGGATGCCAGTCGCGAGGATGTTTTAAGGGCGGCAGAATATGCCCAGTGTATGCCTTTTATAGAAAAGCTTCCTCAGGGAATAGATACCATAATAGGTGAAAATGGACATACCCTTTCCGGTGGTGAAAGGCAGAGGCTTTCCATAGCCAGGGCATTTCTAAAGGATGCTCCTATAGTTCTGCTTGATGAGAGTACAGCATCTATAGACCCTGAAACCGAGACTCGTATACAGGCTGCTATTGAGAAGCTTACCAAGGGCAAGACTGTACTTATGATAGCCCATAGACTAAGAAGTATAGTGGGCTGTGACAGGATTGTGGTTTTAGATCAGGGCAAGGTTGTAGGTGATGGCAGGCATGAGGAACTGATGAATAATTGTCCTGTCTATAAAAAACTTTATACCCTGCAGCATGAAAGTGAAGAGACTATATAAGAAAAAACATAAAAATAATGAAAAAATATATTAGGACCCAATATTTAAGAAAGAGAGTAGAAAATAAAAATTATGAAAGGCCTTAAAATCAACCCTGTGGTTTTGATATTAATAAATATTTTAGCTCCATCTATGTATATATTTATAAATGGCAAATATCTTATGATATATCTTCTGGTATTTTCATCTCTTTTGATGATTTTGATGGGAAGAGTTAAAAGAATGATTGCACTATTGATTATATTCTTTTCTATGTATGGGGCCCATCTTCTTACCATGAAGACTGGAGTTTTTGAAAGCTTTGGACTCTTTCTTATAGTACTTGCTCAATCAGTTCCGGTTATTGCACTGGCGACAGTTCTTGTCAGCAAATATAGTTCGGCTCAGCTTCTTTCAGCTCTTGAAACTATGAGACTTCCAAGGGCTTTGGTGGTGGCCGTAACAATAACCATAAAATATATACCTACCTTTAAGAGGGAATTTGGTTATATTAAGGAATCCATGAGACTAAGAGGTATAAGTTTTACTTGGAAAAGGCCTATAAAAAGCTTTCAGTATTTTGTCGTTCCACAATTATTCAGATGTGCGGCTCTTGCGGAGGAGGTTACAGCAGCAGGACTTGTTAAGGGTATAGATGCACCGGAGAGAAGGTCTTCCTTCTTTGAACAAAAGGTACGTTGGTATGATTTATTAGTTCTTATATTATTTATAGCAGGTCTGGCAGGAATATACATTTTAAAGGAGAATTAATTATGAGTAGGGATGAAAAGCTTATATCAGCTCAGAATCTTTCCTTTAAGTATAGTGAATCAAGTGAGGGAATAAATAATATAAGCTTCGATATAAGGGCTGGGGAAGTGATTCTTCTTACAGGTAATTCGGGAAGTGGTAAGTCCACCCTTCTTAAGTGCCTGAACAGACTGATTCCGGAAATAACAGAGGGAAGTCTTACAGGTAGCCTTGAGATTATGGACCAGGATTATTCCAAAATGAAAATGCATAAGCTCAATAAAAAAATCGGTTCTGTTTTTCAAAATCCTCGTTCCCAGTTTTTTACGGATAATACCACGGCAGAGCTGGTATTTCCCATGGAAAACTATGGATTTTCCAAAGAAAAGATGGAAGAAAGGCTTAGGGAGCTTAAGGTGCAGTTTGGACTTGAGGGCCTGATGGATAAGAATATATATACCTTGTCCAGTGGAGAAAGGCAGATGATAGCCCTTGCTTCTTCTATGACCATGCATCAGAAGGTTCTGCTTTTTGATGAGCCATCAGCAAATCTGGATTATGGAAATGCTATGAAACTGGGACGTATTATAAAGAGGCTTAAGAATGAGGGCTATACCATTATAGTGGGTGATCACAGATTTTATTATCTGAATGGAATCATAGACAGGGTTTTCTTTATGGAAAATGGATGTCTTACCATAGCTGATAGTGAGGAAGAATTTAAAAACGGTAATTATGATACCAGAAGCTTTGATATATTTTCCCTGGATATAGGATTTGAATCAGAAAAATCAAGAGAATCTAAAGAACATAAAGATGGGAAAAGTGTTGCAACTATTGAGGGAGCTTTTTATAAGGACATTCTTAAGGATATTAATCTTTCTCTTGAAAAGGGCCAGGTTGCAGTTCTGGTAGGTAATAATGGGGCAGGGAAAACAACCCTTGCCAAGCTTCTATGTAAAAGCATTAAAGCTGATAAGGGTGAGGTAAGGACTGATGGACTCCCATTCTTTATTATGCAGGATCCTGATTACCAGCTTTTTGGTACTTCAGTAAGAAACGAACTTAGCCTTGTAAAGAATAGGCCAAGGGAAATAGATGAGTGTATTGAATACCTGGGACTTGGGCCTTATAAGAATAAACATCCCTTTGATCTTTCAGGTGGTCAGAAGCAGAGACTTCAGATATGTATGTCACTGCTTTGCGACAGGTCACTAATAATATTTGATGAACCTACCAGTGGTCTGGATATATATTCCATGCATAGTGTGGCAGATAAGATTAAGGAATTAAAATCCAAGGCTGGAATACTTGTTATCTCTCATGATTATGAATTTATCAGACATGTGGCGGACAGAATTATTTATTTAAATGAGGGTTCTATAGAAAAGAATTTCCGATTAGATAAAAATACATTATCTGATCTGAATAATATATTTATAAAAATGCAGGAGGAAAAGCAGGATGAAAGGAAGTAAAATTAAAAAACTAAAAATTAAAGATTTTGTAATGATTGCATTACTGACGGCCCTATATATGCTGTTTTATATGGTGGCATCACTTTTTGTATTTGTGCTTGGGGATTTTGGACATGCCATTAGTCCGGGAATATGCGGACTTTTATCTGGAGCAGTTCTCGTCTTCATGACTAGAAAGGTTGGAAAATTTGGACAGTTTACTATTATGCAGGCTATATGCATGGTAATCTTCTCTATAATGGGAGCTGGATATCTGCCTTGGTTTATCACATCTATGGTGGGAGCAATTTTAGCTGATATCATAGCATCAACCACAGATAAACCTGCCACCTGGAAGGTTGGTATCGCATCTGGTTTATTCCATGTTGGACAGGCATTTGGTACAATTATCCCATGTCTCTTCTTCCTGGAGAGCTACCGTGAAGAATGGATATCCAGAGGACAGACAGAGGAAGCAATGGATGCAATGATAAAGTATACATCAGGTGCAATGGGAATAGTTTCAACAATAATAGTATTTACCCTTTCATTTATAGGTGTATATATAGGATATGCTATTCTTAAAAAACATCTGGAGAATAGTGAGGCTTCCAAAGTGGAAAAAGAAGCAGAGGCCATATCCTAAGCATAATTTAATTTTGGAAATAAAAAACTAAAAATAAAGAAAACCATAAAAAATAAAGAAAATAAAGAAAAACATAAAAATAAAGAAAATAAAGAAAAACATAAAAAATAAAGAAAAAGTATAATAAAAGAGCGTGAGAAAAAACATTCACATTTATTTGTGGATGTTTTTTTATGCCTGTTTATAATTTTATTTTAATAAAATTTTTGTTTATATGATATATTTTATGCTTTTTGTGTTATGCTTTTGTTGCGCATTGTATGATATGATGACATAAGTATTTGTGATAAAAGGAGTAAATATGCCACCAGGAGGCAGAATTGGAGGTCCGGGAGGACATTATATGACAGAGGAGGAGAAGGCAGCTCAGCCCAAGGTTACACCTGAGCTTATGAAAAGAGTATTCTCCTATCTGAAACCCTATTGGAAGCAGTTAATACTGGTTCTTATTTGTATTGCCCTCTCATCCATACTTAATCTTTTACCCTCAATCCTGACAGGTAAAATAATAGATGAAGGACTTATTGGAAGAAATCTGAAGCTTCTTATTATATATATAGTGGCATCTCTTGGAGTAACCCTGGGCGCCAATCTTATAGGTGTGGCTGAAAGCTATATAAATACATGGATAGCCCAGCATATAACATTTGACATGCGTAACCAGATGTTCAGGCATCTCCAGCGTATGTCCCAGAGATTTTTTACAAGTAATAATCAGGGTGATATTATTACCCGAATGACCAGTGACATAGATGGAGTAGAGTCAGTTATTACAAATACCTTTAAGAGTATACTGTCTAATTCCATTACTCTTATCTTTGCTCTTTTAGCTATGTTTCAGAAAAACTGGATACTGGCCCTTATAGGAATTGCAGTAATACCACTTTTCGTGATTCCAACCAGAAAGGCTGGAAAGACCAGGTGGACTCTTACTAAAGAGGCTCAGGAATGTAATGATGAAGTAAATGGAATTTTAAATGAAACCATGTCAGTAAGCGGCCAGCTTCTGGTTAAGCTTTTTGGCAGGGAAAATCAGGAATATGACAAATACCAGTCTGTAAACAGGAAAATGATGGGCCTGAACATTAAGGAAAAGATGGCCGGAAGATGGTTCTTTGTAGTTCTTACTACAGTTACAAGTATAGGACCTATGCTGCTTTATCTGGTAGGTGGAGTCATAATGATGAATTACGACCCAAGCCTTACAGTAGGTGATATTACAGTTCTGGTGGCTCTGCTTGGAAAAACTTATATGCCGGTAAACAGCCTTCTTAATATACAGGTGGACTGGATCCGTTCCATGGCACTTTTTACCAGAATCTTTGACTACTTCGATATGAAGGTGGAGATAGAAAATGCACCTGATGCCATAGTACCTAAGAAAAGGGCAGGCGGGCAGGTTGAGTTTTCACATGTATTTTTTAGCTATGATAAGGATAGACAGATTCTTAAGGATATAAGCTTTAAGCTGAATAATGGTAAGAGCATTGCCATAGTTGGACCATCCGGGTCAGGAAAAAGTACTATTATCAACCTTATTCCACGCCTCTATGATGTGGAAAAGGGAAATGTAACATTTGACGGAATTGATGTAAAAAAGCTGGATCTGACCTATCTTAGAAACAGTATAGGACTGGTATCTCAGGAAACCTATCTTTTTAATAGTACAATAAGGGAAAATCTTCTTTATGCTAAAAATGATGCTACAGAAGAGGAACTTATAGAGGCATGTAAGAAGGCAAATATATATGATTTTATTTCTTCACAGGAAAAGGGCCTTGATACAATGGTGGGAAACCGGGGACTCAAGCTTTCCGGAGGAGAAAAACAGAGAATATCCATAGCCAGGGTTATACTTAAAAATCCATCACTTCTTATTTTTGATGAAGCGACATCGGCTCTGGATTCCATTTCCGAGAGTAAGATTCAGGAGGCTATAGAACCTATTATAGCTGAGCGAACAAGTATACTTATAGCTCATAGATTATCTACTATATTGGCAGCTGATGAGATTCTTGTTGTAAAGGATGGGGAAATAGTAGAGAGAGGAAAACATAAAGAACTGGTTGGAAAGGGAGGAGTATATAGTGAACTTTATAATACCCAGTTCTTAAGTAAAACTAATAGTTAATTATGTGATTTTGCATAATCATTTTGAATAGTTTCTATTTATTAAAGGAGGAATAGGCTATGCCTAATAAGGGGTTAAGTGTAAAGGGTAGAAAAAGACAGGATTATAATAATGTCAGAGGTATTCAGGAAGCCTTCAGGGAACAAAAAACCGTACAGGATAAAATCTGGTATGGCATGCTTCTTAATGCTTATCAGGGGGCCAAAATTAATAATCTAAGAGATACCTGGATTGAGGAAAATGAAATTAAGGCTGCTAATGAGCAAAAGGATGTTTACAGTATTGGTATAAAGGATGTATTTTCCCAGGACGAAATTAATGTAATGGATGACATCTTAGAGGATAAAATGTTCGTAGATGTACTTGGTGATGGGGCCTACAGTACTATTGTAAAAAATATGCAGAAGGCATATCTTATGCTTCCTGTAGTTATGGCAAGACTTGCCGATGAATATGAAAATGCTGCTAAGCTGGTACCAGAAGACGAACCTAATAGGGAAAATAAAATCGCCTACATAGTTTATAACAGTGAATCTATGAATATGCAGTTTGTTCAGTCCATGGGAACTGTTATTGGAGTAAGTGGAATTTCCTCATATTTACAGTCTGATAGCAGTCATAAAAAGATGGTGGAATATCTTAATTATAATTCTGAAATGACTGTTTCGCAGTTTATGTCTAAGCTTTGTTTCAGCCCGGCAGAAAGAGAAAAATTTTTAATGACTATGAATTGTGGGGAAAATAATCGTATTTATGACGTTTTTGAAAAGAAATATATAAAAAATCATCCTGATGACCCAAAGCCTGATGAGAATACTATTATATCAGAAATAGAAGCGGAGTATATCTATTATGTAGATAGCAGACTTAATGCTGCAGAAATATCCATGAGAAGTAATACTATTTCAGATATAAAAAATTCAATGACAGCTGATGAAAAGAAAAAGTTTGAAAGAGGGGTATTTATATATACCGGTACCAAAATTGACCCAGCCAGTGGTGACGAAATCAGTATTGTTAATGGAAGTAATGATAAGAAGGAAAAGAATGAATTTAAGGAATGGGTTGAAAAAAAGGGTAATGGTCTTATAGCTCAGTATAAGGCTTCTCAAAAGAAAAAGTCCCTTAATACATTGGATAGGATTGTACATCACAGGGCTCCTTTCCATGCTAACGAGGATGAAATATCATCAATTTTTTATGATAATCAGCAGAAAAAGGTAGATATTGCTGTATATAGAGGGGTATTAAATGATCTTCTATCCACTAAGGATGGAGGCGGAGTAGGTCATTCTAAGAACTCTGAAAAATATGAGAAATTGATAAATAACCTGAAAAAGTACGAGTATGCTGTCTCCAGCAGAGAAGGACTTAAAGCAGAGGCCCTTAAAGAAAAGCTTATAGATAGCTGTATGGATTATATTGATGGAAAAACCTCAAGACTAAGAAGAAGTCCCTGGGCTAGAAAAAGATTTGACGATGCTATTCTTCTTTTGGCGGAGCTTCTTCCTGAAGACAAATTCAGAAATATAGTTGATGGAATCAATAAGGATCGTGGTGCTAAAAAGGGTGAGGACAATTATATTGATTATGATAAAAAATATGCCAGATCCTATGAAGCTAATTCTCCAAGGTCAAAGATTCGTAATCGTATGAGAGATCTGGAGGACCAGGTACAAAGAGATACTAAGGAAAATGCTACTAATATGTCTTCATTATTCAAGGCCAAAATGCAGGTTCTGGATGATCTCTTTTCTCCAGAAATTCCTGACCAAAGTGTATTTAGAAATGTATTCAGAAAGAGAAGTGGCCAGCCGATTAAGGGTATTGATAATTTCAAAAAGGAATTTAAACCTATAGGGGAATATAAATTTGAGATTCTTCTTTCAGATAAGGATTTTGCTGCTATTAGTTATGGTGCCTGCTTATCAGGGGATGCAGCGGGACTGGATAAAAGCCTTATGGTGGCAAGTCCAGAGGAAACAGCACTTATAAACGGAGAAAAGTATACTATTGATATTTGCAATAAGGAGACAGCAAATAACCTTAAAGATAATATAGAAGTTATAAATAAGGGAAGAAATATTGCAAGTGATGCACTTAGAGATTATGCAAATGGATATAAAGAGCCTTTGTCAAGGATTATAGCATCTACAATGAAATATATAGCAGACTCAACAGCCACATCAGACTTTGTAGGTCCTGATTACTTTTATAAGTCTGAAATATCATCAAGAATGATGAAGATGATGAATAGGGATCCAGAGCTCCTTAAGCTATCTCTAAAAAATGGACTTACCAATGATATCTACACAAAAGTAAAGACTGTTCAGAAAGAGACCGAAATTATGGCAAGGCATGTGGATGGAATTAATAAGCTTTGCAATATGAATAGTGTTAACAAAATGACCGATAAGGAATATGAAAATCATCAGATGGATATTGTTATGAAGACTGTTCTTGACGTATCACTTGAGAATGGTATTAAATCTGCCCAGAGTAATCCTGATTATAAGAAGGAAATTAAGACCTTTACAGAAAAATGTAATAAAGAATATTCAGAGATAAACAGATCCAACAAGCCTGAAGACAGAATTAAGAAAAGTAAGCTGCAGGAGGTAAATGCATTAAGAGGTAAATTAATACTTGCAAAATATATTCCTGAAAATCCACTTATAAAGACTCTTAAGAATCCTAAAGAGGCAGATAAGCTTAGAGATGAACTTAAGAAATTCATGAAAAAATCAGGTATTATGGATATGGACGGCGAGGTATTTAGCAGGAATGTAAGTAAGACAACCTTTAGAGATAAGGTAGCTGAATTTGCTAATAAATATGCTCCTGTTAAGGTTGAAAGAAGAAAGCAGGTTGAGAATATTTCAGGGAAAAGTACCAGCGTAAAATCCATGTGATACTAAATTTATCCATGAAATATTTTTATATAAAAATATAT
>JAILGP010000050.1 GCA_024696635.1 Eubacterium sp.
TATTTTTCAAGTGTAAACAAGGGAAAATACATTATTTTTCAATCCGCAAAAGGACATATAAATATATGTTTTCTAATAATAATATCCAACCAAATAGATCTATAGATAAATTTTATGAAAATCATTTATAAGCTTAATCCTATAAATCATAATTTTTACTATAGAAATAATTATAAATTATGCTTTGATCTTATTTATTAAGTTCACTTTCTGATTCAAAGCATGTTTCTATAGAAGCTCCAGGAGCAACCATAGGCCAAACCTTATCATCCTGTCCGATCTGGCAATCGATCAGATAGGCACCTTCACCATCAACAGCTTCCTTAAATGCTTTTTCAAATTCAGCTACTGAACGTACTGTATAACCCTTAGCACCCATAGCATCAGCAAGTTTAGCAAAATCAGTCTTATCTTCAAGAACTGTATTTGAATATCTCTTGCCATAGAAAAGTGTCTGCCACTGACGAACCATACCAAGTACATGGTTATTGATAACAACTTCTATTATATGAACATCCTCTCTGGCTGCAGTTGCTATTTCATTCATGTTCATTCTGAAGCATCCATCACCTGCAACATTGACAACCACCTTATCAGGACATCCAACCTTGGCACCTATTGCTGCACCAAGTCCATATCCCATAGTTCCAAGTCCACCAGATGTAAGCAATGTACGTGGCTCCTTATACTTATAATACTGGGCAGCCCACATCTGATGCTGTCCTACATCTGTAGAAATAATAGCATTTCCTTCTGTTATCTCGTAGATTTTACTAATTACAGCAGGACCTGTCAAATGTTTCATATCATAGTCAAGTGGATATTTATCCATAAGTTCTTTTATCTCTGCATTCCACTCAGGCTTCTTATCAGATTTAAGCTTAGAATTAAGAAGCTTAAGTATCTCATTAGCATCTCCGACTATCTTAGCATCAACTTCAATATTTTTATTAATTTCTGCTGCATCAATGTCTATATGGAGTATTTTCGCATTTCTGGCAAATGTAGAAGCATCGCCAATAACACGGTCTGAGAATCTTGCCCCAATTACTATTACAAGATCTGCCATATTCACACCAAGATTGGAAACCTTTGTTCCATGCATACCTATCATGCCTGTATAGTTTGGCTTTGTACCATCATAAGCACCTTTACCCATAAGGGTATCACATACAGGAGCATCTATCTTCTTTACAAACTTTGCAAGCTCTTCAGAAGCACCTGAAAGAGTAACTCCACCACCAACAAGGATATAAGGTTTCTTGGAATTCTCTATCATTTCAAGAGCCTTCTCAATATGAGATTCCTTAATTGTATCAGTTTTTCTTTCTATAGCATCAGGCTTCTTATATGTATAATCTGCCTTACTAGCTGTTACATCCTTTGTAATATCAATAAGTACAGGGCCTGGACGACCTGATTTTGCAATCTTAAATGCACGTCTTATAGTATCAGCAAGCTCATGTACATTCTTTACTATAAAACTATACTTTGTTATAGGCATAACAACTCCGGCAATATCTATCTCCTGGAAGCTGTCCTTACCAAGAAGTGCCACTCCAACATTAGCTGTAATAGCAACAAGTGGAATTGAATCCATATAAGCTGTAGCAATACCTGTTACAAGATTAGTTGCACCAGGACCAGAGGTTGCCATACATACACCAACCTTACCCGTAGCTCTAGCATAACCATCTGCCGCATGACTTGCTCCCTGTTCATGGGAAGTAAGTACATGTGTTATCTCGTCAGAGTGCTTATATAATTCATCATAAATATTAAGAATTGCTCCACCCGGATAACCAAATATTGTATCAACACCCTGTTCTTTCAGACATTCTATAACGATCTGTGAACCTGTCAACTGCATATCTTTTTCTCCTTTATAAAGAATCTGATTTTCAGCATTGTGAATAATCACTTTTTATTTATAAAATCTCATTAAGTATAAAGATTTTAATTACTATATTTTTTATTACTATATTATTCAACCTGATTATCTTGGAATCTCAAGAATTGCTCCACGGTTTCCACTTGTAACCATAGATGCATAACGAGCCAGATAACCAGTCTTAACCTTAGGCTCACGAGGAGTCCAGTTCTTTCTTCTTTCTTCAAGTTCTTCATCGCTGACCTTAAGATTGATAGAATAATTGTTTATATCTATCTCAATGATATCTCCCTCTTCTACCAGAGCTATAGGACCACCAACTGCTGCTTCTGGAGAAACATGTCCTATTGAAGCTCCACGGGATGCACCTGAGAAACGTCCATCTGTAATAAGAGCAACTGTAGATCCAAGACCCATACCAGCAATAGCAGATGTAGGATTAAGCATTTCTCTCATTCCAGGACCACCCTTAGGGCCTTCGTAACGGATAACTACAACATCACCCTCTACTATTTTTCCACCAAGGATTGCTGCTATAGCATCCTCTTCAGATTCAAATACTCTTGCAGGACCTTCATGCTTAAGCATCTCTGGTACAACAGCTGATCTTTTAACCACAGAACCATCCGGAGCAAGGTTACCCTTAAGCACCGCAAGTCCTCCTGTAGCTGAATATGGATTATCTGTAGGTCTTATAACCTCAGGATTCCTGTTTACACTATATTTAACAGCCTCACCAATAGTCTTACCTGTAACTGTCATACAATCCTCATGAATAAGACCAAGATCACAAAGCTCCTTAATAACTGCATATACACCACCAGCTTCATTAAGGTCTTCCATATAGGTAGGGCCTGCTGGTGCAAGATGACAAAGATTAGGAGTCTTTTCACTTATTGGATTAGCAAATGATATATCAAAATCAAATCCTATCTCATGTGCAATTGCAGGAATATGAAGCATTGAATTTGTTGAGCATCCAAGTGCCATATCAACTGTAAGAGCATTAAGAATAGCATCCTTTGTTATTATATCTCTTGGACGAATATTCTTCTTAAGCATATCCATAACTGCATAACCAGCCTTCTTTGCAAGACGAAGTCTCTCAGAATAAACAGCTGGAATTGTTCCATTTCCAGGAAGTCCCATACCCAGAACCTCGGTAAGGCAGTTCATTGAGTTAGCAGTATACATACCTGAACATGAACCACATGTTGGGCATACATTTTCCTCATAGCTTAAAACATCATCTTCTGTGATTTTTCCGGCAGTATATTCTCCTACCGCTTCAAACATTGAAGAAAGGCTTCTCTTACGGCCCTTAACATGACCAGCAAGCATAGGACCACCAGATACAAATACTGTAGGTACATTTACTCTTGCTGCAGCCATAAGAAGTCCAGGTACATTCTTATCACAATTAGGAATCATTACCAGAGCATCAAACTGATGAGCAATAGCCATAGCTTCTGTTGAGTCAGCAATCAGATCTCTTGTAACAAGACTATATTTCATTCCTATATGACCCATAGCGATACCATCACAGACTGCTATTGCAGGAAACATAACAGGAGTTCCTCCCGCCTCAGCTACACCAAGCTTTACAGCCTGAGCGATTTTATCAAGATTCATATGTCCCGGAACAATTTCATTATAAGAACATACTATACCAACCATAGGTTTTTTAATTTCCTCTGCAGTATATCCCAGTGCATTCAGAAGAGAACGTGCTGGAGCCTGCTGGAGTCCGCATTTCATGTTATCACTCTGCATAATAAATACTCCTTTGTATTATCTATGAATTTAACTATTTATATATAACAAATCTACAATTTAAAACTTATCTTAAAACTTATCTTTAAACTTATCTTTAAACCGATCTTTAAACTTATCTTTAAACCGATCTTTAAACTGGTCCAATATATGAATTTTTCAAATAATTCTTTATAGGCATTAAAATATTACTAGCTGCCCATATATTTTATTTTAAGATTATAAAAATATAAGATAAGAGCCACTACATTGATAGCAAGACCAATAAAAGCTTTCAAAAGTCCTTTCTTATTCCTTTCCTCTATACCCTTCTTAAATTCCTCAAAAACAGCATAAAATGCAAGCAAAAAGAATAATACCAGACCAGAACTGATAATAGCCAATCTTATGAGAAAACATATACCCACAAGAAGCAGGTTTATAATTCCAAATGATATGCCTGTTCCATACAGTTCTTTATTCCTGCCTGAATTATAATTATTTTCTTTCTTCATAATATAATTCACTCCAAATATAATATTTTTATCAAACCCAATGATTATGATTATACTTATAATTAAAATACATAATTACAACTTATATTTTTGATAAATTATTATATTCTTTCAGCAATAAGACTTCCCATCTCATCGCATTTAACCTGTGCTTCCCCTGGTTTTGCTATATCAATAGTACGATAGCCTTCTTTTAAAACCATCTTCACAGCATTTTCTATCGAATCTGCTTCTTTGTCAAGGTCAAATGTATATTTAAGCATCATCGCAGCACTTAAAATTGTTGCAATTGGGTTAGCAATATTCTTACCAGCTATATCAGGAGCTGATCCACCAGATGGTTCATACATGCCAAACTTTGTTTCATTGAGGGATGCAGAAGGAAGCATACCTATTGATCCTGTAATCTGAGACGCTTCATCTGAAAGAATATCTCCAAACATATTTTCAGTAAGAACCACATCAAACTGAGCAGGATCCTTTACAAGCTGCATAGCCGCATTGTCAACAAGCATTACGCTATACTCTACTTCAGGATAATCCTTTGCAACCTCTTCGGTTATCTTTCTCCAAAGTCTTGAGCTATCAAGAACATTTGCCTTATCAATAAGAGTTAATTTCTTGCGGCGCTTCATCGCTATATCAAATCCCTTTATAGCTATACGACGGATTTCATTTTCATTATATGTAAGTGTATCTACTGCAGTAAGCAGACCATCAACTTCTTTGGTATATCTTTCTCCAAAATAAAGGCCGCCTGTAAGCTCACGCATCATCATCATGTCAAAGCCTCTCTCTGCAACCTCTTCCTTAAGAGGACATGCATCCTTAAGCTCGGGATAAAGGTAAGCAGGACGAAGGTTTGCAAAAAGTCCAAGCTCCTTACGAATCTTAAGAAGTCCGGCCTCAGGTCTCTTCTGAGGAGGAAGCTTATACCATGGAGAAGTCTGTGTATTACCACCAATTGATCCAAGAAGAACAGCATCCTTAGACTTTGCTATGGCAACAGCTTCATCTGTAAGTGGCTCTCCTGTAGCATCTATTGAACATCCACCCATAAGTATATGTTCATAATTAAATGTATGTCCGTACTTCTTTCCAACAGTGTCCAGAACCTTCATTGCCTCTGTTACAATCTCAGGACCTATTCCATCACCTTTTATAACTGCTAAATTACAAATCATTATACTAGCCTCTTTTCTATTATATGGTCTTTTCTATTATATGGTCTTTTCTATTAATTATCTTACAAGGGTAAATCTATTATAAATTCATCTATTGATTTATATGACAAATTTACCTACTAATTTATCCGCTCAATTTATCTTATTAATTAAGCCTTAGCATTGATCGAATTAATAAGTCCACCCTGCTTTATAATATTTTGCATAAATGGAGGAAAGGCCTGACCCTGGTATCTCTTACCTGTTGTAAGGTCTACAATTTCTCCTGTATCAAAATTAACTTCAACCTCATCCTCTGCCTTTATCTCTTCACTTGCTTCCTTACACTCAAGAATAGGAAGTCCAATATTGATTGAGTTTCTATAAAAAATTCTTGCGAAGGATTCAGCTATTACGCAGGAAATTCCTGAAGCCTTAATAGCTATAGGAGCATGCTCTCTGGAAGAACCACAACCGAAGTTCTTTCCAGCCACCATAATATCTCCAGTCTTAACCCTGTTAACAAATTCTTTATCAATATCTTCCATACAATTCTTAGCCAACTCCTTAGGATCTGCTGTATTAAGATATCTTGCAGGAATGATTACATCTGTATCTACATTATCGCCATATCTATGTACTGTGCCTTTAGCTTGCATTTTCATCTTCCTCTCTATTTAAACTCTTAAATTATTTACTATCTTAAATTATTTACACACTTAAATCCTTTACATACCTAAATCTTCAGGACTACTGATCTTACCTGTAATAGCAGAAGCTGCAGCAACCGCAGGACTGGCAAGATAAATCTCTGAATCAGTTGTTCCCATACGGCCTATAAAGTTTCTATTAGTTGTGGAAACAGCCTTCTCACCATGAGCAAGAATTCCCATATGTCCTCCAAGACAAGGACCACAGGTAGGTGTACTTACTATAGCACCAGCCTGGATAAATATTTCAGCGAGTCCTTCTCTTACCATCTGAAGATAAATCTCCTGTGTAGCAGGAATAACAATAACTCTAAGCCAGTCTGCAACCTTATGTCCATTCATTATATCTGCCGCAATTCTCATATCATCTATACGGCCATTTGTACAGGAACCGATCACAACCTGATCAATCTCTATATCTCCATTTGCATGAATCTCATCAATTGTCTTTGTATTTTCAGGAAGATGTGGAAATGCAATTGTAGGACGAAGGCTTGCAAGATCTATCTCTATTACCTCATCATACTCAGCATCTTCATCAGCCTCATAAATCTTATATTCTTTATTTGCAAACTTCTCTGGAGCATGTTCCTTCATATATTCAAGTGTAAGCTCATCTACCGGGAAAATACCATTTTTAGCACCAGCTTCAATGGCCATATTAGCAATAGTGAATCGGTCATCCATGGTAAGAGACTTAACTCCATCTCCAACAAATTCCATAGACTTATATCTTGCACCTTCAACACCAATCTTACCTATAATATGAAGAATCAGGTCCTTACCACTAGTCCATGGAGCTTTCTCTCCCTTAAGAACAAATTTAATAGCTGAAGGAACCTTGAACCAGGCCTGTCCGGTAACCATACCTGCAGCCATATCTGTAGAACCTACACCAGTTGAAAATGCACCAAGAGCACCATATGTACATGTATGTGAGTCAGCACCAATACATGTATTTCCAGCAACAATAAGTCCTTTTTCAGGAAGAAGAGCATGCTCTATTCCCATCTGACCAACATCAAAATAATTTACTATATTGTTAGCCTTAGAAAAATCTCTTACCTGCTTTACATGTTCTGCACTCTTTATATCCTTATTTGGAGTAAAATGATCCATAACAAGCGCAATCTTTGTATTATCAAATACTGTCTTTTTCGTAAATTTACTTAATTCATTTATAGCAACAGGTGTTGTTACGTCATTACCCAGAACAAGATCCAGATTTGCTTCTATTAAATCACCTGCTTTAACACTATCAAGTCCGGCATGAGCAGCCAGAATTTTTTGTGTCATTGTCATTCCCATAATATATTCCTCCTTTAACAACAGCTTTCTTGTGTCAAATTTCTTTTTATTGGTATTTATCAATTTCAAATTTATTTACAATCAAAAACTTGAATAAAGCTTATAATAACATATTTTATATATATAAGCAAAAACAAGAATTATCAAATATTCTCTAAGATTTTTATTAATATTACACTAAATATTATTTAATAAGTAAATTTTACAATTTAAAAATCCTATAAAACTCACTTAGTTATCCTAATCTATAATATCGAAGCTCACCAGATAATATTTGCCATCAAGTACTACAACTGTAGCATTAGCTGTAAAAACATCATCTGTTTTTTCTCTAAAATCAGTATATGGAATAGTAGCATCAACCTCATAAGCCTTATCAACTTTCAGTTTATATTTTTCATTTATCCTTTTAAGTTCTGATTCAGATAGCTCAGTTTCACTAGTTTCTATATCATCCGGATTTAAACCATATGGTCTAATATTCGTATCACGACTATATTCATATATGTAATCATCAATTTTAGCAACAGATTCATGGTCCATATTATCTGGAAACGACTTAAGAATTTTATCTTTATCCAACTCTTCAATACCACTTACGTATTGCTCTACTACCGCTTCAACAGATGAAGCGCCTCCAGAGCTACTATGAAGATTTTGATTTAAGAAAGACAAGGTCAAAGCCACTACAATAAGAATAATTCCCGCCACAATTCCTACTATAAGGATTGCAAGCTTCATACCGCTAAGACCTTTTTTATATTTTCCCGAAGAATCTTTATTACCAGCCCATCCTGACGAATTTGAGGAACCCGGATATTCTCTTTTATTGTTTATATCAGGCTGTCCCATCCCATTCCCCGGTATGTAGGGATTAGGCTGTCCCACTCCATTTCCCGGTATGTATGGATTAGGCTGTCCCACTCCATTTCCCGGTATGTAGGGATTAGAATTCCCCATCCCTTGTCCAAATCCAGACTGATTTGAAGCAGGTCTATTCTGATAAATATCTTCATCATTCTTATTATTATATAAATAAGAATCCGGACTATAGAAAACAGGATTTGATTGAGAACTTGGCTGACTATTTATTCCCGCATAGGGACTCTGTTGATTATTTGTTCCTGCATAGGGACTCTGCTGATTATTTGTTCCCGCATAGGGACTCTGCTGACCATACCCCATTCCATAAGGCGGACGACTTCCATTTGCATAAGGACTTACAGTTTGATTCTTTGCACCCTCAAACATAGGCCTTTGTTCACTATAAACATCTCCCTGACTTCCTGAAGCATAGGGACTCTCTTGTCCCCCAAAATTATTCTGATTTGGATTATGTGTATTATTTTCCATAATTAATACCCTTATTTTTCATTTAATGACTGTATATATTCTGATGCAGCTATTGCAGCATAGGCTCCATCAGCGCAGGCTGTTGTAACCTGTCTAAGAGTTTTGGCATTACAGTCTCCCGCAACAAAAAGTCCAGGGGTCTTTGTATGACATGTATTGTCAGCCATAAAATAACCTCTTTCATCAAGAAGGGCAAGATTCTTAAAGGCCTGATTTTCAGGCACCAATCCCACCGCCAGAAATACACCATCACATTCAGCATATTTCTCCTGACCATCCTGACTGTATCTAACTCCCTTTAACCGGTCTCCTGCTACCTCATATCCAAGAATTTTTGTATTAACATGACTTTCTATATTAGAATGTGAAAAAAGCTGTTCCTGAAGCTTTTGATCAGCAGTAAAGAATGGCATATCCTGCAAGATAATAAGCTTTGAAACTATATCCGCAAGAAGATTGGACTCTACAAAAGCAGAATTACCTCCGCCTATCATAACAACAGTTTTATCTCTATAAAAATCCCCATCACAAACTGCACAGAAGCTTATACCATTACCTATAAGATTCTCCTCTCCTTCAAGTCCAAGAACCCTGTGAGTAGTACCAGTGGCAAGAATTACACTTCTACCCTCATAAGCTCCACTCTCTTCAGTGTTAACAAGAAAGCATCCATCTTCCTTCCTATCTATAGAAATAACATTTTCCAGTGTTACTTCCGCCCCCTGACCCATAGCCTGTTCCAGAAGCTTGTCGCCAAACTCATCCCCGCTTATGGAATCAAATCCCGGAATATTTTCTACCTTAGGTGAATTAACAATCTGACCACCAAAAACCGATTTTTCTATAACCATAACAGTTTTACTATTTCTGCAACCATAAACAGCAGCTGTAAGTCCAGCAGGCCCACCACCCACAACGATTATATCGAATATTTCACTCATAACTTAACCTCTTATTAATTCACTAATATCTATTTTTTATTTACGCAATCTACTTATTAATCAAAAGTCTGAGCCTTGAATATCAAAATTCAAGTCTCAGACCTTATAATAATCCAATATCACAAATGACTCAATCTATTTTTGATTTTTATAAAACAAAACAAGGATAATTCATAAATTAAATTATATATATATTTATGCCTGCATTTATAAAACCAAATAAGCTCTATACTTTATTTATTATGAGCCTTAATCCATTCAACTGCCGCATTGTCTCCCACATATCTGGTTCCATCCGGATCAATAATAGTAGGAGTCTGCTGTATACCAAGCTCTCTTGCTATGTCCATATTCTGGGAACAATTAACCTCAGCATATTCGACCTTGGCAAGCTTAAATCTCTGTTCTGCTCCCTTACATTTAGGACAATGATCCTTAACATACATAACCGGAATATTATCAGTAGGTTCAGTAGAAGTTTCTTTCTCATTAGTAACTGCTGACTGTCCTGAGACTAAAGTCTGATCTGAAAATACAGCTTTTTCTTCCTCAGCCTTCTTACTCTCTACTTCAACATTACCATTTCTTGAAAATGAAGCGTCAATCATCTTAGGACCTTCATGAGTAAGCTTACTTACCATAATATCATACTCACGACGGTCATTATATTCCTGAGTTTTACCATCATTCCAGTTCTGGATTGGACGATAATAGCCTGTTATACGACTATAAACCTCAGTCTTCTCTCCACAGTCAGGGCACACATAAACTTCACCTGTAAGATAACCATGGTTCTTACATATTGAATATGTAGGAGACATAGTATAGTAAGGAAGCCTATAATTTTCTGCAATCTTTCTAACAAGAGTCGCTGCCGCCTTCCAGCTTGGAAGCTTCTCACCAAGGAAAGCATGAAATACTGTTCCTGATGTATAAAGAGTCTGAAGATCATCCTGAACATCAAGAGCTGTAAATATATCCTCTGTATAACCAACAGGAAGATGGGATGAATTTGTATAATATGGTGTTCCATTTTCATTAGCTGTAATGATATCAGGATATTTTTCCTTATCATGCTTAGCAAAACGGAAGGATGTTGACTCAGCAGGTGTAGCTTCAAGATTATAAAGATCACCATACATTTCCTGATAATCACTAAGACGCTCTCTCATGTGATTAAGAACTTCAACAGCAAAATCCTGTGTAACCTTATGAGTAAGGTTTCTACGAAGCCAATTCGCGTTAAGTCCAACCTCATTCATTCCTACAAGACCAATTGTTGAGAAATGATTATCAAATGTACCAAGATACCTTCTTGTATAAGGATAAAGACCTGTTTCAAGAAGCTTTGTAATAACCTTTCTCTTAGTCTTAAGAGATCTTGCTGCAAGATCCATGAGATGATCCAAACGAGCAAAGAAATCCTCCCTATCCTTTGAGAGATAAGCAATACGCGGCAGATTGATTGTTACAACACCAACAGAACCTGTTGACTCACCTGAACCAAAGAAGCCACCTGATTTCTTACGAAGCTCTCTAAGATCAAGTCTAAGACGACAGCACATTGAACGAACATCACTTGGTTCCATATCTGAATTAATATAATTTGAGAAATATGGAGTACCATACTTAGCAGTCATCTCAAAGAGAAGCTTATTATTCTCTGTTTCATCCCAGTTAAAGTCCTTTGTAATTGAATATGTAGGAATTGGATACTGGAATCCACGTCCATTAGCATCACCTTCGATCATAATCTCGATGAAAGCCTTGTTGACCATATCCATTTCCTTCTGGCATTCTCCATAAGTAAAGTCAACCTGCTTACCGCCAACCCAACAATTCTCCTGAATCATATCTCTTGGAACTGTCCAGTCTAAAGTTATATTAGTAAATGGCGACTGTGTGCCCCATCTCGAAGGTGTATTAACACCAAAGATAAAGGACTGTATGCACTGCTTAACTTCCTTCTGTGTAAGATTATCTATTTTAACAAAAGGAGCAAGATATGTATCAAAAGAAGAAAATGCCTGAGCTCCAGCCCACTCATTCTGCATTATACCAAGGAAGTTAACCATCTGATTACACAGAGTTGAAAGATGGCCTGCAGGTGCGGATGTTATTTTTCCCGGAATTCCCCCAAGACCTTCCTGTATAAGCTGTTTAAGAGACCAGCCTGCGCAATAGCCTGTAAGCATTGACAGATCATGAATATGAATATCTGTATTTCTATGTGCCTCAGCTATTTCATTATCATAAATCTCAGAGAGCCAGTAATTAGCTGTAATAGCTCCGGAGTTTGAAAGAATAAGACCACCTACACTATATGTAACTGTTGAATTCTCCTTTACTCTCCAATCATTTACTTTAAGATAATCAGAAACAAGATCCTTATAGTTAAGCATTGTATTATTAATGTTACGAACCTTTTCACGCTGTTTTCTATAAAGGATATATGCCTTAGCGACATCTGAATATCCAGCTTCTGAAAGAATCTTTTCTACACTATCCTGAATATCTTCTACTGTGATTACATCATTCTTTATTTTATCTTCAAAATCGCTGGTAACACGAAGTGCCAGCATATCAATAATTGTTGGATGATACTTCTTATTGCAACCTACAAAAGCCTTCTCAATTGCAGCACTTATCTTGCTGACATCAAAATCAACTTGAATACCATCTCTTTTTACTACTTGATACATAAAAACCGTTCCTCCTGATTTCACCTTTCTTATTTCACCCCAATAAGGTGGCAAATAAGAAGATAACACATTACAATAAAAAAATCAATATCTAGTATTTATTTTTTTTAATAAATACTAGATATTGTATCGATTTGATCATTATTATATTAAGACCCTCTTACCTCAGCACGGTCCACAAAGGGTCTGACAAGGCTTATAAAGGCCTCCAACTCCTCAGGGCTATAACCCTCAAGCCCTGCAAATCGAACTGTCTCTCGGTCCACAAAGCCCTGTATAAAATAATTTTTTGCTCCGGCAATCCATCTAGCTATTGACTGAAAAGAATTTTCATCATGAAATTGTTTTACCACAGTTGTTCGAAATTCATAATCAACACGTCCCTCAAGAAGAAACCTTATACTTTCATCAATATTGTCAGTTTCAAAATCCTCTATACCGATAGTCTGACCATATCTCTCAGGTGAATTCTTAACGTCCATGGCTACATAATCTATAAGGCCCTTACCAACCAGACTTTTAAGTCTGTCAGGGTGATTTCCATTAGTATCAAGCTTTATAGCAAATCCCATATCCCTGATACTTCTAATAAGGTCCTCCAGGTCATTTCTAAGAAGAGGTTCTCCACCGGTAAACGCCACTCCATCCAGAAGGCCTTTCCTGCCCTCCAGAAATTTAAGAAGTTCAACATGATCCATAATTACCGGAGCTGTCATATCAACAAGCTCCCAATTATGACAATAAGGACATCTCATATCACATCCAGCAAGAAAAACAGTACAAGCCACCTTTCCAGGGAAATCCAGAAGAGTCATTTTCTGTAACCCATGTATATTCATTTTTACCCCCAACTTAATTCAAAGTAATTAATTAACACTAAATAGAAGCTGACCATAACTTGGGAATGGCCAGTCACGCTGTGAAGTAAGCATCTCAGCCTCATCCACGTACTTACGAAGTACATCCATTCTTGGAAGCATTACGTCACGAACAAATTCAGAAGAACTGAATACATTTTCCTGTTTCTTAAAGTCAGTCAAAGCATCCTCAAGACCAATAACAGCTTCCAATATATAATCTGTAAGATCTGCAAGTCTTTCCATAGTAGTCACTTCATAATTGCACTTAACATTTGGGCTGACCTGTCTCATAAGTACAGTAGTCTGTGAAAGTCTATAAAGATATCTTTCAATAGCAGGCAGATAATTCTTTCTTACCATATCCACCATAGTAAGTCCTTCTATATTAACAGTCTTTACATAATTTTCAAGCATTATTTCACAACGACTATGAATCTCAGCCTCTGTAAATACCTTATGCCTCATAAGCATATCAATATTCTTCTGATCTAAAAGACGTGGCATAGCATCCGCTGTAGTCTTAAGATTCGAAAGACCTCTCACTTCTGTAGCTTCCTTAACCCACTCTTCTCCATAGCCATTACCATCAAAAAGAATTCTTTCATGCTCTTTAATAACTCTCTTAATAAGATTATGAAGATCAGCTTCAAAGTTTTCAGAATTCTCCAGTTCATCAGCATACTGACGAAGGCTTTCTGCAACAGCTGCATTAAGCATTATATTGCAGCATGCTATGCTATTTGCCGAACCAAGCGATCTGAACTCAAACTTATTTCCTGTAAATGCAAATGGTGATGTTCTATTTCTATCTGTTGTATCTCTGCTGAACCTTGGAAGAGCATGCACTCCAAGCTTTATCTTAACATCTTCCTTGCCCTGATAAGGAGCATCATTCTTTATAGCATCCAGGATAGCTGTAAGCTCATCACCAAGGAATACAGAAATGATTGCAGGAGGTGCTTCATTAGCTCCAAGTCTATGGTCATTTCCTGCTGTAGCAACAGAAAGACGAAGAAGATCCTGATAATCATCTACAGCCTGAATAACAGCACATAAGAATAGAAGAAACTGTGCATTCTCATAAGGAGTTTTTCCTGGTGAAAGAAGATTTATACCAGTATCTGTTCCTATAGACCAGTTATTATGCTTACCAGAACCATTCACTCCCGCAAAAGGTTTTTCATGAAGAAGACACACCATACCATGTCGGTCTGCCACCTTTTTCATAATTTCCATAGTTAACTGATTTCCATCGGTAGCAACATTTGTAGTTGCATATATTGGAGCAAGCTCATGTTGGGCAGGAGCAACTTCATTATGCTCTGTCTTAGCAAGAATTCCAAGCTTCCACAGCTCCTGATTAAGATCCTCCATAAACTCCGCAACTCTAGGCTTAATAACTCCAAAATAATGATCATCCATCTCCTGACCCTTCGGAGGCATGGCACCAAAAAGAGTTCTTCCTGTATACTTAAGATCTGGTCTCTTTGAGAAAACTTCCTTATCAATAAGAAAATATTCCTGTTCTGCACCAACACTGGTCTTAACATATTTAGCATCTGTTCCAAAAACCTTAAGTATTCTCATAGCCTGACGATTTATTGCCTGCATAGATCTGAGAAGAGGTGTCTTCTTATCTAAAGCTTCGCCTGAGAAAGAACAAAAGGCTGTAGGAATACATAATGTATGATCCTTTATAAAGGCATAAGATGTAGGATCCCAGGCTGTATATCCTCTTGCCTCAAATGTAGCTCTAAGTCCGCCTGATGGAAAGGAAGAAGCGTCAGGTTCGCCCTTTATAAGCTCCTTTCCAGAGAACTCCATAAGTATTCCCCCATCCTTTGATGGAGTTATAAAGCTGTCATGCTTCTCAGCAGTAACTCCTGTAAGAGGCTGGAACCAATGGGTAAAATGTGTTGCACCATTCTCCATAGCCCAGTTCTTCATTTCTTCTGCCACTGCATCAGCAACATTTATGTCTAATTTAACATTCTCATCAATGGTACGCTTAAGGGAATTATAAACCTCATCTGAAAGTCTCGCTCTCATAACGCGGTCATCAAAAACCATGGAACCAAAAATTTCAGGGATATTTACAGAACTCATAATTTTTTCTCCTTAGAATAAGGGTAAAGTTCATCTTAACGATTAATAAGCTAAACCCTACCAGATATTTATTATAATTAAAATTTTGAATCACGGTAACATATCTTAAGTCAGCCAGGCAAAAATTGCAATAGGCCATTTGCAAAACTTAATAATATTAAGAATTTTCCTAAATATTAAAAAAATATTCAGAGAAAAGCTAAATAAACATTGATATAAAACTTTTTTTACAGGCTTATTAATACACTATATCTGAACCAAATAACAAAAAAACCTCAAATCAAATATATTTACATAAGAGGTGCTATAAGTTTCACGATTCCACCCACAAGCTTATAATACCATTTTTCACGTTTAATAGATTCGTATGTAACCTTACGACACTTTGTAAGTGTCTCCTGAAAATCCCCCTCTATATCCTTAATAGCATCCACCTCATACATATAAGTTGCACACTCAAAATGATGATATAGACTTCTATAATCAAGATTTATTGTTCCCACAATAGCTCTCTTGTCATCAGATACAAAGCTCTTAGCATGAACAAAGCCCGGTTCATATTCATATATATTAACCCCACTCTTTAGAAGCTTATAATAATGAGACTTAGCAAGTGAATAAGCCACAAATTTATCCGGGATTCCAGGAAGAATTATACTTACATCAATCCCCCTTTCAGCCGCAAATGTAATTGCATTTTCCATTTCTCCATCCAGAATAAGATAAGGCGTCATTATATGTACATAGGATTCGGCTCTATTAAGAACATCAATATATACACATTCTCCAACCTTTTCATCATCCAATGGTATATCCCCATAAGGTAATACATAGCCGCTAGGTTTAAGGTCATCGATTCTATGATTTTTCATATAATCTCCCAATTCAACCTTACCACTATCAGCATGCCACATTTGAAGGAACATAAGAGTATAGGATTTTACCGCATCACCTCTTACCATAACCGCCGAGTCCTTCCAATGACCAAATCTTTCAATACGATTCATATATTCATCCGCCAGATTTATACCGCCATTAAAAGCAACCTTTCCATCAACAACAAGAATCTTACGGTGATCCCTATAATTATAATAGGTAGAAATAAATGGTTTTATAGGAGAAAAGGGTCTAGCCTGGATTCCATAATGTGCAAGTCTCTTCTCATAATCAAGAGGAAGCTGTTTCATCTCACACATACCATCATAGAGAAGTCTTACCTCCACTCCCTTGGCAGCCTTATCTGCCAGAATTTTAAGTATATGTCCCCACATATAACCTTCATCAATGATAAAATACTCCAGAAAAATAAATTTCTCAGCTTTCATAAGTTCTGGAATAAGCATCTCATATTTCTTTTCACCAGAAGGAATATATGTAACCTCCGAATTCTTATAAACAGGAAAATTACCGGTTCTATTAAGATATCGGCATATATCAGTAACACCACTATTTTTATCAGAAAGCTCCTTAAATAAATCCACATCAAGAGGCTGAACATTTTTTGTATCCTCTATTATATCCGCCATTCTGCGTTTTATAGCAACATGAGCCGGGTCCACCTGATAAAACAGGAGAAGCAAGGCACCGGGAATAGGCCAAAGAGCTATGAGTATAAGCCATGTAAGTTTGGCCGAGGAATCCATTTCATTATTAAAAAGATAAAATACCATTATAACTGTAAATACAGTCATAAAAACCTCGTAATAACGAAAAACTTCCTTTAACCAGGAAAATGCAAATACAAATATAAATAGTTGAAGAAGAAGCAAACTTATAACAACAAAAAGGCGACTGAAAACAAGTCTCAAAAGCCCCTTCTTCCGGTACTTTATGAGTCTTATTTCGTCGTCCTTTTTACTATAGTTAATCACCTTCATATCGCCCTCTAATTCCTTATAGATTTCAACCCCTCGTTATAACCATATTGATTTATAAGCCAATTGTCAAATACTTTATGCCATAATTTTGTATATATAAATTCAGGCCCAAACCTATATCAATCAAAAAACCAACATAAAAACTTAAACAAAACCTTAATGCAAGAAATTAGTCAAGCAAAACAAAAAGGGGTCATAAAAACCCCTTTTCATTAATTATATTATGGCTGTAAAAGTCCTACCTTTTTCTTAACCTTCGTAAGAGTTCTTCCGGCAATCTTTGATGCCATCTCAGCACCAGCCCTATAGCATTCTTCCAGATAAGCCTTATCCTTTGAAAGTCTTTCAAACTCTTCCCTAACAGGAGTAAGAGCATCAACAACAACCGTTCCTACTTCTTTCTTGAAATCTCCATATCCCTTACCTTCAAAATCCTTTTCTATCTGTTCAAAGGTCTGTCCGGTAAATACAGAATAAATAGTCATCAGGTTATTGATACCATCCTTACCTTCTCTGAATACAATTTCAGACTCACTATCAGTTACCGCCCTCTTAAATCTTGCCATTATAACATCTGGCTTATCAAGTATACTAACTGTAGCATGAGGATTCTCATCAGACTTGGACATCTTCTTAGTCGGATCCTGAAGAGACATAATCTTAGCACCATTCTTTGGAATATATGGTTCTGGCATACGGAATACCTCTCCATATATACCATTAAATCTATCGACAAGATTTCTTGTAAGTTCAACATGCTGTTTCTGGTCAGCTCCAACCGGAACATAATCAGGCTGATAAAGAAGTATATCAGCTGCCATAAGTGCAGGATAGTCAAAAAGACCTGCATTAATATTGTCCTTATGCTGCTGTGACTTATCCTTAAACTGCGTCATACGTGAAAGCTCACCAAACTGGGTATAACAGGAAAGAATCCATCCAAGCTCCGCATGAGCAGGAACATGACTCTGAATAAAGGCAAGACTCTTCTTTGGATCTATTCCACAAGCAAGAAGAAGGGCATAGGCATCCTTTGTTCTTTTTCTAAGCTCTGCCGGGTCCTGTCTAACTGTCAGGCTGTGAAGATCAGCAATAAAATATGCACAATCATATTCCTCCTGCATAACCTTCCAGTTTCTTACAGCTCCAATATAGTTACCAAGTGTAAAAACTCCTGTTGGCTGGATACCGCTCAGAAGTACTTTTTTTCTCTCTTCCATTTTTTATTTCCTTATTACAAAATATTATCTTTATTACAAAATATTATCTTTATTACAAAATATTATCTTATAGCTTCTTATAATTTTAAATATACGCTCGATAATCGTGTGATAACACATAACACCCATCTAATGTCAAGCATATAAATGTCTAAATTTTGACACATATGCCATAATATGCCATCCCAAGCCTCATGTCAAGTTTTAAGTATTCTATTATCCTTATATTGCTTGGCAATATAAAGATCCTGATCAGCACTGGCCATAGCATCATCCAGAGTTATTGTATCCTTACCATTAATCCTATAGAAGCCGCAAGAAACCGTTACATTATAAGGAACTTGGCTAGTTTCATTAAAATCCCTAAACCTCTCTCTTATTTCTACACTCAAACCTTCTTCTGATATTTCTCCATAATAGACAAGAGCATATTCATCACCACCGATTCTTCCAACCACTCCTTCTGTGCCTACCACTTCTGTAAGAATAGAACTTATAACCTTTAGCGAATAATCTCCATCATCATGGCCAAACCTGTCATTTATAACCTTAAGATTATTCATATCTATATAAGATACTATGGTATCTTTACCAATTTCATTATTTTCTCTTAAAATACTTTCAGCCACGTCATAGAAGCCACGTCTATTTAGTATGCCTGTAAGAACATCATTCCTGGAAAGCTTATCAAGAGCTATATTATTCTCCGCCATAATAGCCAGATTTTCTTCTAACTGTTTCTGAATTTCATTATTCTGTTTCAGAATCTCTATAACCCTGGCAGCTGTTGAAAACTGGTTAGTAAGAAATTCTCCATTACGATATACTATATCATTCAGATCAAAAAGCACACTTCCATATAAGGTATCTCCAAAGAATAGAGGCATAAGAACCATACAATATTTTTTATCAGTGATAAACTTATTATCAAAAAGGTGTTTCAAACCTATTCTCTGCTTACTATAAGGTATATCCTGAATCTTACCATCAGTAAGAGCAGCCTTAAGTCTTACATATCCAGGAATATCAAAATGCTCATATTCCATATGAACTATAGGCTTTTCATATACATAAACATAGGCATTCTTAATTCCCATTCCGCCAAGATTAGAAACTATAGTAGAATAACTATGATCATTACCATAAGTAAAATTAAGACTATCTTTAACCAAAGTTTTCATAGAATAAAGAATATCATCCAGCTTTTCCTCATATCTGATGGTTATATTACTCATCTCTTTAATGATTTTTCTCTGCGCAGAGGATATGGCACGGTATACATAGCCCCTTCTATATTCTTTACCATTATTGTTATAAAACGAAAGAATGGCCGAATGCAGGCTATCAATATAAGGTATGAGTTCATCATTATCCGTATGCATTAAAGCTCCATCAGAAAGAAACTCTTCTATTCCAAGCTCAACAGGTCTAAAATCTTTCGAACTATCATGATCCGAATTAATATAATCAATCAGATCATTCATAACTTTTTTAAATCCCATACGAAGCTTAGAACCATCTGCTTCCTCAATATTTAGATACCTATAAAAGACCTTATCAAAATAATAATCAAGAAGATTCTTATCCAGATATTTCTCTTTATTTCTTTCATTATTAAGTCCGGACACTCCAAAGGAATCACGTCTGATAAATCTGGTAGCAAGCTTTTCCTCCCCTAGTTTTTCACCATTTAAAAGACGAATAACCATCCTGTAGGCATGCCTTCCAAGTTCAACCGCATTAGCATCTACCGTGGAAAGCGTTGGTGTAACCATGGCACCACTGACGCTATTATCAAATCCCATGACCTTGATATCCTGTCCAGGTACCAGACCCCTTTCTTTCATAGCCTCATAAAGACCCATAGCAACCTGATCATTCAAACAAAAAACAGCTTCAGCATCAGGATTATTATCCAAAAGCTCCCCCGCCTGCTTAACACATCTGGAAGTCATATCTGTTGCAATATAATGCGATTCTTTATATTCCAACCCATACTTATCCACAATCTCTTTAAATGTGTCTATTCTTTCTTTTGTATCAGAATAATCATCCGAGCCACCAAGCATACATATCTTAGTAATCCCCATTTCCTTAATTAGATATTCAATGCCCTCAATAATACCTGATTTATTATCAAATGTAACACCCGGATACCCCGCCATTCTAGCCGCAATAAGAACAGTAGGAATACCCTTTATTGTTTCCATGAATTTGCAAAGATTTTCTCTTGTTGTAAGACAACCTATGCAATCTGCCGCTACAATAAGAGCATCCATATTTTCAGGATTAAGATTTTCAGAATTTGTCTGATATTGATACTCAAACTTATCTGGAATCCCGACCATCTCTCTATAAATATACTTTACCGGAATCACTACAACATTAACATCATCATCTGAAAGTGATGCAGATGTTACTCCATTACACATTTTAATTGTGAAGTCATCCATAATTCCCGAAACCAGGAATCCAATTGTTTTACGTTTCTTCATACATGGCACCTCACCTCGTTAAACCCTCACATTTTCACATATATAAAACTAAAATAACTATAATAAAGCCTATTACAAAATTCACATATACTTTAGTAAAGCTCAAAATTTCACATTAATTTCTTATTCATCATTCATATTTTTATTTTAACCGAAAAAGCAGTGCATTACTACCTTAAATACTGAAAATCAACTATAAAATCAGTCCTTTTTAAGATACCACCTGCACCACTTTCCCATAAATTATAATTATT
The DNA here is from genome assembly GCA_024696635.1 of Eubacterium sp. GTDB lineage: Bacteria > Bacillota > Clostridia > Lachnospirales > Lachnospiraceae > Eubacterium_Q. The sequence continues at coordinate 21,148 of JAILGP010000050.1, forward strand.
TTTAATTTTTACAAATTATGATTATAATCTTAATTTAATTCCGATTATAATTCCAAATTATATTATTTATATTGTTTCAGAACACTTATTAAAAACTCGGAGCCGAGAATATAAATTCTCCCTTTCCTCTAACCTTAAGTTTTCCAGCACCAAAAGGTATAATGAAATGATCACCCTTTACAAAGTGTCTTTCTTCAACAAAATCTCCACTTATATATACTTCACCTTCCAAAAGTGATCCTATCAAGAATGGCCTATCCTGATATAAGTATTCTTCACCATCCATCTTGGCTTTCCAGACAGTATAATATTTACATGAATATAACATTTCAAGCCACTTATTGTCTAATACTTTAAGAGAACTTGTATCACTTGTATTCTCACTTGTATTCTGAACAAGAGCAGGTACAAAAGGAACCTTGATTACATCAAGACTTTTATCTATATGAAGAGGACGAGGCTTACCATTCTGAAGGCGTCCATAATCATATAATCTATATGTAACATCACTGCTCTGCTGAGTCTCAAGAATAAGAGTCCCTGCCTTAATAGCATGAATTGTACCAGGATTTATCTGGAAGAAATCCCCCTTAGAAATAGGTACTTCTCTAAGCAGATCTGACCATCTTTCTTCTTTAATCATGCTTTCAAGCTCTTCTTTAGTCTTGGCATTATGTCCTATAATAATTTTAGCATCAGGATCACAATCAAGTATATACCAGCATTCCATCTTTCCAAGAGATCCATTTTCATTTACTCCAGCATATTCATCATCAGGATGAACCTGTATACTAAGATCGTCATTAGCATCAATTATTTTAGTAAGAAGCGGGAAAACTTCTCCTTCCATATTGCCAAAAAGTTCTCTATGATTTTTCCATAAATCAGAAAGCTTTATTCCTTCAAATGTACCATCAGCCAAATGCCCCTCGCCATTGGAATGCCCACTTACAGCCCAGCATTCTCCAGTCTTGTCACTAGGAATATCATAGCCATACTCTGTCTTAAGACGACTTCCTCCCCAGATAAGCTCTTTAAATACAGGGGCCATCTTAAGTATTTCCATAACCTGAAGATCGCATGTTCTAAACTGAACAAGAGGCATATCATTGTTATTATATACATTTACCTTTGCATAATTGAAGAAGCCATAGCTTACACCAAATATAGGTCTTTTATCTTCGATTACAAGCGCCATATACTCAGAATTACCATCACTTATTTTCTTGAAATATGCTTTTTCAGGAATAAGCCACTTTGAATTTTCAGGCTTTTCTTTTTTATAATAAAGGCTCTTATAATCGATATTACTGTCCTCTGAAACAAGAACCTCAAGTCCAAATATATCGTCTTCAGGATTCTTACCTTCATTTCTAAGATCCCTTAGTTCATTATCCTTAAGAATAATAGAATCAAATGAACCAGAAAGTCTTACAGTCACTTTACTGCCAGATTCAGTAAACTGTATAATGCCACCATCTGCATAAGTATAAACAGGCTCTTTTTTATCATTATAAATATAATTAATTATAGAATCCGAAACCCTCTTTCCAGGTGTCTTTTTATCCACAGGATGAACATCATCATAATCACCAAGATCTGTAAGTGGTACCATGAATACATTATCTTCTGTATTTCCAACCTTTTCCTGAGCCGCTCTTATATAAGCCCAGTCTCTTATATCCTCCGTATTTCTGGATATAAACATAGGAAGCTGAACCAACATAAAAGGAAGGTCCGGCTCTGAATATATTTTTCTGTATTCCTGAATCATACGTCTAAGGAGATTTTCATACATTGTATTATCCCCTGACCTATCATTCATCCAGTTAAAGTTACGTGCAGAATCCTCTTCTCCCTGATAGTAAACCATTCCCTTTATGGTAAATGGAGCTACCCTCTTAAACATTGTTTCTATAAGTCCACCTGGTCTGAAGGCTGACTGAAGTCCAACTGGAGGCGGCCATGGATAAGCACCGGCTATAGCCTCAAGCTGTTCAGGATTAAGATTGGGATTTTCCTTCTTAGCTGCATTTGCACGAGAATTATAAGCTTCCACAAGAGCATTATAATCCCTAAGCTTTTCCTGAAATTCCTCTTCAGTCTGTCCCTTAGTAGCTTCTTCAAATTCATTCAGATAAAACTGACCTTCAGGCATTTCCTTAAGAACATCCTTTTCTATCCAGCATGTAACAGAAGATCCACCCTGATAGCAGTCAACAATACCTACTGGAACGCCTAATTCCTTATAAAGGTTTACTGCATAGTAATAACCTATACCAGAAACCTCTCTGAATTTACCATCTGTAAAAGCTGTCCACTTCAAATGCTTCTCATCCTCCAGAAGCTTATCATCTACTATAGGAGCCTTAATAGCCTTATAATATCTAATCTCCGGGAAATCAGCATTTTTAAGTTCCTCTTCTCCGCCTCTTGCATTCTGTAATTCGAACTCTATATTAGACTGACCATTGTTTAGCCATACCTCACCATAAAGTACATTTTTAATTATTATTTCATTATTTTTTTCAGAGGCATAATTTCCAGACTCATCAACCAAAAAGCTGCTAGCTTTAAAATCATAAGGGCCTCCCGCTTTATGAGGAGCAAGCTTAAGGCACCACTTACCGGCATCTACAGTTTTCTCGACCTTTATATCATCTATTTCAACGATAATATGTTCTTTATTATCACTCTCTCCAAAGACATTAACATCTCTATCTCTTTGCAGAATCATGTTTTCACAAAATATAGCTGCAAGTTTCAACTTTTATTCTCCTCCCAGTCTTTCAAGGATTTCCATATACATACGTCCGTTATGATAAGGACATTTCCAAGGATCCAGTATAGCTTTATGAGTAAAAGGCTTTCCGTCTAATCCAACCTCTGCAAACCACTCAGATCCAGATCTTGAATCTATCATATATTCCTTAGTATATTTCCAGATACTTATGGCTGCCCTGAGATAATCAAGAGTATTATCAGTTTTCTCAGAAGCCTTAGCATCAATTTCTGATGAAAAATCAGGAACAAGCTCAGAATCAAGTATCTCAGTTATATCCACCAGCATACCTTTTTCATCACTATAAGCAATTCCATTAAGGAATCCTATTATAGCCTCGCACTGAACCCACCATACTCTTGTTTCAAGTACATTTCCTTTTTCGCACTCAGCAGGCATACCATTTTCTCTAAATGCCACCTCATATATTTTTTTGGTAAGAACCTTTGTAATATCACTCATATCATACTTGCTTCTACCATCAGAAAACTCATTCAAGACATCTACAGTCCTGTCGATAAGCCAGGCCGACTCAATATCGTGACCATAGCTGTGAAGATCAATAAGAGTATTATAATCAAGATCAAAGAATACCTCTAATCTCTCCTTTTTAGGATTAAAGACCTTATTTCTGAATATATTAAGCATCTCAACTATTCTATCTTTAACTTCCTGTCTTTTTCCTAAAATATCCTCTGTATCAACTCTATAAAGCTCAGTATAAGCCTCCATAAGATGAAGAAGAGTATTCATAGTTCTTCCTGCTTCAACTCCATTTTCTGAAAGCTTCTCATTAGATGCTTTTTCAAAGAAACGATTAAAGGCTTCAAGATATCCATCCTTATCGCGGCACTTTGATTCAACTATATCAAAAAGTTCATACGCTGTTTCAAGAGACGCTTTAATCTTAGATGCCTCATAATAGGATGATAATGCATATATAGCAAAGGACTGATTGTAAGTATGCTTTGTTTCATCCGATGGTAGTCCATCATAGGAAACAGACCAATATACACCACCATATTCCTTATCTATGAAATGCTTCTGCAAGAAATCATATGCTTCATCCGCAAATGTCATATAATCCGAATCATTAAGCCTTACAGCTGCATTTGAAAAAAACCACAAAATACGACTGTTAAGAATACATCCCTTATCAGCATTCTTATCAAGTTTAAGAGAATAATCAAGAAGACCATAATATCCTCCATATTCCCTGTCAATCATATGCTTCCAGAAAGGTATCATATGGTTTTCAAACTCATTTATCATATCCTTTTTCATTGTCTTTAATTCTAAAGCTATTGCAGCATCATCAATTCTTGAGATAATGCCCTTCTTTTCTTCAAAACCACCCATGTCGGAATACTTCCTTTCTTATTTAGACTATCAATTATATTATCTTATTTTCTTTTAAGAATTTTGCAATCCTATCCGCATCCTTCTCATGCGTTACCGGTGAAGGATGACCTGATGCCATACCATCATGCTCCACATCATGTTCAGGAAGCTCAAGGCCGTAGATATTTTCAAAGCCCTGATCCTTAACCTTATCAATTACTTCCCCCACATATTTATACACTCCCGGGGCAAGAGTTCCCAGAACGCATACTATAGCTGACTCTTTATAAGCCATTCTAAGAGTATAAAGAAAGCTTTCATATCTTGACTTGAAACCATTCAGGATATTTATATCGCCAAGATGGCCACTATCATTTGTTCCAAGATTAAGAATGATAACATCAGGCTGGAATCTGGAATAATCTTCCCTTGTTTCCTTATCATAAAAGAAATTAGTATAGGCAAACACCCTTGGAAGAATATTCTCCGGATCACCTGTATATTCAACAAACATACCATAACCAGAAACTGAAACCCATTCAGAATTCAGATTTTCCTTTTTAGTTAAAACTCCAGCATAACTGAGTTCCACATCCTCCTCTCTTATAGTATATTCACTGTCTGGCGCTCCAAGCACCCCATAACCACAGGTTATGGAATCACCTATAAAAAGAGCCTTCTTACGCTTATCATCATTATACTTATCTTTAGCATTTAAAAGCTCTCCTTCCACATTAAGACAGCTAAATGCTAAAAATGACATAGCAGCTTCTGTTATCTTAACAATCCTTATTCGGCGCACAACATTTTCTTCGCCATCATCACCAGCAAAGATTTCATAAGTTCCTTCCACATCACTTATGACCATATCCTTATAAGGCTGTCCATCAACATATATTCTCAGTCCAGGTTCATTAACTGTCTCATTATTTCCTGTTCTGATTTTAAGACTAGCTTTATTTCCCTTAATCAGAAACTCCATAAAGCTCCCTGTATAGCCAAGAATCGCTTCATTATCTTTATAAAGGATTCTTCCACCAAAAAAGAATAAATCGCTGTCTTTTACAATTTCATAATCCATAATCTAATCTCCGTATCAAAAAAATCTATACAATAATATAATCAATTAAATACAATCAATTATCACCCTTAAATATCATCCTTAAACTTCTAATCTACCGCTTTGAAATGATATAAACTTCCAACACAATCACCATAAAGCTTATCCGTTACAAAGCCATTATACATAAGCTCTGATCCGGTAAACCTTCTTCCATCATCCAGACCATAAACCTTATCAGGATCAAGGCCCTGAAGTCTTACAATTTCTGATCTTAGGTTTGCACCGCCCAGCTTTTGCACATAGGTATAAAGGGCTTCAGTCTTATCCTTGGAAACAAATAACCAGGATACTGAACGACTGTCACGATTAGCAGGACAAAGTCTGCTCACAGAAGTAATCCTATAATAATCACCCTCTCTTACCAGATGACTATATTTCTTATAATCACCAACCTGATCCTTAATAATATCCTTATCCTGATCACTCAGCTTAGTAATATCCAGCTCATATCCAAATGTACCAGCAAGGGCCACATATCCTCTTGTTCTCATATCTACAGTCCTGCCCACTATATGATTAGGACATATACTTACATGAGCTCCAATTGCACTTGGAGGATAAATAAGTGAGGAACCCTCCTGAATACTAAGTCTTTCCATTCCGTCTGTATCATCAGAGCACCATATCTGAGGGCTATAACAGAACATACCAGCATCAAATCTAGCTCCTCCACTGGAACAGTTCTCAAGCAAAAGATCAGGGAATTCAGTGGTAAGTCTATCCATAAGCTCATATACACCCAGCATATATTTATGATGAATCTGTCCAGCAGCTGTAGCAAGACTTCCAACATCTGTAAGAGGTCTGTTCATATCCCACTTTACATACTTTATATTGCATTCTCTAAGTATAGAAGCCACGGATTCATAAACATAATCCCTGACTTCAGGTCTTGTAAGATCAAGTACGAACTGGCTTCTGCACCAGGCCGCATCACGTCCTGGAATAGCAATAGCCCAATCCGGATGCTGTCTGTATAAATCAGAATCAGGAGATACCATTTCCGGCTCAAACCATATACCCATATCAAGGCCTATCTCATTTACCTTTTCAACAAGACCTTTTACACCAAGAGGAAGTTTCTTAAAATATGGTTTCCAGTCTCCAAGAGATGAATTATCACTATCTCTATGTCCAAACCAGCCATCATCCATAACCAGCATTTCTATTCCACAGGCCTTTGCCTGTCTTGCAATCTCCAGAAGCTTATCCATATCAAAATCAAAATATGTGGCTTCCCAGTTATTTATAAGGATAGGACGTTCCTTATAAAGATAAGGGCTTCTTATTACATGTTCTCTTATTAGATCATGATATGTACGGCTCATACCACCAAATCCCTTATCCGAATATACTAGAAGCACTTCCGGTGCCACAAATTCCTCACCAGCTTCAAGCTTCCACTGAAAATCATAAGGATTTATACCCATGACCATTCTAAGTGCATCATGTTGGGTTCTCTCAACCTCAGCTATAAAATTGCCCGAATACATAAAGGCCTCTGCGATAACCTCGCCACAGGTCTCATTTGTTTCAGGTGTTACAAGAGCCATAAATGGATGCTCCTGATGACTTGAGATACCTCTTTCAGATGAAACTGAAACCTTTCCATGTCCCAGGTCTCTTCTATCAGGAATTCTTTCTCTTGCCCAGGATCCATGAAGTGTTAATACATCATGGCCCTTAAAGGTAAGCTCGACGGATGAGCTCATAACCTTAGTAAGATAAACAGGCTCCTTATTTTCAGAAATATTCTTAACTCTTACACTTTTAACTACAGCATCCAGTCCCTTAAATATTGTATATATAAGAGTAACCTGAACAAGATCACAGGTATCCTTTAAAACAATCTCAAGGGATTTCGCCTCTTTATCTCCCTCAAAGGTTGAAGGAAGTCCCTTAAGGCTCTTCTTTCCATCATAAATTTCATGACTAACATACTTTAGCTCTGAACCATTAAACCCCTCTTTATTCCTTACCTCCAGTCCACTCACTCTGAAGTCACCTATACCACTTGTTCCATATTCAAAAGGAAATCCATCCATAAATGTACATTTATCCTTAAGCTCTCCGGCCATATAGGTATAATCAGAAAGTCTAAGTACAGAATCCGAAGGGAAATCACTTAGCTTCTTACCAAAAAAAATATGCCCCAGATAATCAGCTGCAAGTCCCATCACATAGGATGAAGACTCCAGCTGTAACTGGAACATTTTCTTAGTTGCGTCATAATATATACCAAAATCCATAAGAATACCTCGTTAAGATTTACTTAATTTTTGAAAATTTTACTTAAAAACTATATTTATATTTATACTAGAAAACAAAAGATATTTCAAGGTTTTTCTTTAATAATTTAAGCAAAATGTTATATATTTATTTAAGCAAATTTAACTTATACTCTTTTGATT
>JAILGP010000091.1 GCA_024696635.1 Eubacterium sp.
AACATTTTTATTTTTCTCTTTATTTTTATTTTTCTCTTTATTTTCATTAGAAATTGAATTCAGCAGAGAATCAATATCAAAATCAATAACAGAAGAATTACTTGAAGAATTACCGGAAGGATTTTTGGATGAATCATGCAAAGAAGAACCAGAATCAAACGATCCCAGATTATCACTTTTAGCAGAAGCGGATTCAGTCCCAGATGAATCCCCAGAATAGCGTTTTAATATACTCTCTATTTCATCTAAATTAAAATCACTCATAAGCCTTGCCTGACCTTAAAACTTATTAGTACCCCAGATTCGTGCCTTTTTTAATCTAATATATTCCGAATATGCATTTTCAAGAATTTGCCTTTCATTAGGAAACTTCAAAAGATGATAAGCTTCGTGATACTTATAGTAACCTGAATCACAGAAATATTCTTCCTTCTGTGGTTTACTATAAAATGAGTTACTCATCATAAGATACCAATGTACATCTTTATTTACAACATCATCAATTGTGGAAAAGGTATAACTGCTTTTCCCAATATATTTTATAATGGTAGCATCTACTCCAGACTCTTCTTTCACCTCTCTAAGTGCCGTCTCAGAATGTTCTTCACCTTCTTCAACTGTACCCTTAGGTAAAACCCAGCCTTCGTATCTGTTGCGATAATTTTTGTAGAGTAAAAGTATTTTTCCTCTGAATATAACCACACCGCCACAGCTAATTGCTTCAATCATTCGCAATCCTCCCTTCTTGGCGTCCCACGATATCTGCAATTAAGCGATGCAGATAATTGAAACGGGATTTAGTTAATCATTATTTGGTTGATTATAGTAAGCATCCATCACTTGAGATGCAACGCAAGTGCCAGATAAGGCATTAATATTATAATCCTCTACGATGACACTTACAACTATATCTGGCTTTTCTATATTAGTATACCCCACAAACCAGGAATTGCAATTACCAAAATTATCATATTCTGCAGTTCCTGTCTTCCCAGCAACTGAATAAGACTTACCAGCCATATAGGAAGATGCGGATCCTGTGAGACACACTTCCTTCAGCATAGGTATAACCTTACTTGTTACATCCGGATCTAAAACTGTACCTAAGGATTCAGGTTTTACCTCTGAAACCATATTTCCCTCTGCACTCTCAATTCTATCTACAACAATAGGCTTCATCATCACTCCTCCATTAGCAACCGCCTGCATAATCATAGCATTATGAAGAGGAGTTATAAGAGTATTTCCCTGACCAATTACGGTTTGAGGAATATCATATAAGGGACTTTCACTTGTTAATTCAAATTTTGACTTGGAATACTCACCTTCATAGCCCAGAGAATTATTAAATAAAAGGGAGTCTGTCATTTGTCTAAGACCACCTATATCAAGATCTGTAACACCAATATTTGCAAAGCTAGTATTGCAGGACTGAGCAAGAGAATTCGTAAGGTCCAGATTACCATGTGCCGCGGAACTTACACATTTTATATGGACACTGCTAAATATATCTGTACCTCCACAGGTATAATTATAATCCATATAATTATCAGGATGTTCCTTTATATATTCCATAGCAGTTATAACCTTAAAGGTCGACCCCGGCGCATAAAGCCCCTGTGTAGCTCTATTCAAAAACACTGTACTATTAGCGCCCTCATCAGAATGTACACTTTCCCAGACACCTGCCATATCATTAGGGTCAAAAGTTGGATTAGAATACATTGCCAGTATTCTGGAAGTTGAAGCTTCAAGTACAACAACTGCCCCAGTTGCAGTCCCAAGAGCGTCAGCCGCTGCCTTCTGCATATCATAATCAAGACTGCTTATAACATTATCCCCTGGCTTTTTCGTCTCAGCCAGATCACTTTTAACCTTAGAAGCAATATTGATATGAGAACTCATAAGATCAAAATTATGCTGAAGTTCAATACCTGAACGACCATAATCATTATAACCTACAGTATGAGCAAAAAGACTTCCATAAGGATAGTTTCTAGTTTCATTTCCTTCCGCATCAACTTCAGTCCTTGCCAGTACAACTCCATCGCTGCTTATAATATTTCCTCTTGTAACTATTTCCATAGCCTGATCCTGTCTTTTATTTGTGCTATTTGCAACAATCTTTTTAGAATCAGCAAACATAAAATAAATAATATAAGCAAACATACACATAAAAACCATTACCATAACATAGGACATAAAAACTATTGGACGGTTTTTTATTTTATTTTTTTCATTTTTTTCTTTCTCACCTTGTAGAAACAGCCTCAGGTCCTGAGGAATTTCTCGGCCGTCTGGCTTCAGGGATAGAGAGTCTTGCTTTTTCTTTTTCAAAACGATCTGCCTCTTTACTTACTAGTATATATGTATATTGAACTACTGAAAACATAAACAAGGTACTGAATACGCTACTCAGTCCATAACTTATAAGAGGAAGGGTAACACCAGTTGATGGAATAAACTTCGTCGCTCCACCAATATTAAGCATAACCTGAAATATATAACTTATTCCTATACCAAATGTAACGTATTTATAAAATGGTGATTTACATCTCATAGCAATATTCTGAATGGCTATAAAGCTACTCAAATAAATAAGTATAAGACTTAAACCAAATATCACCCCTAGTTCTTCACAAATTGCAGAAAAAATGAAATCGCTTTCCGCAACAGGAATCATGTAGGGCATACCATTTCCAAGTCCTGTTCCGAGAAATCCTCCTGTACCTATAGCAAATAAGGATTCGCAGACCTGATAACCTTCATTCTGTTGATATTTAAAGGGATCCTGCCACGCGTGAATCCTGACTATAACGTGACTAAATATATTATCCTTAAAAAGGGCATAGCCTGCCATACAGGCAAGTACCGCCAGTATTATACCAGATATCATAAAAATCGGTCTTGAAGTAGCAAGATAAACCATCATGAAATAACATATATAGAAAAGACACACTGCACCAAAGTCTTTTTCCACAACCAAAATCAGCATATAAAACGCCGCTATCATGGCATTCATAATAAGTTGCTTCATTGTGGACACTTTAACCAAGGATGATGCTACAAAGAAAATAAATACTATTTTGACAAATTCCATAGGCTGGAATGTAAATCCTCCTATGGATACCCAGTTTCTGGAACCGTTTATAACCTTACCAACCCCAGGAATAAAGACCGAGGAAAGAAGAATCAATCCTACTATTCCATAAAAAACAGTCCAATTTTTAAGACTGGGAAGCTTAGACATTACCATAGGTATAAAAAGAGATATAACCAGTCCTATGGTTGCAAGCACAAACTGTCTTATCAGTAAATTAATATTCAATCTAAGCAATACTGTATATCCGATAAGCATGAGGAATATAACGTTATTAATAATAAGCCTGGAACAATTCTTATATATGAGGCGGAAGGATAATATATAGAGAATAGCAATAAGCACTTCTACCAGATAATACAAAACCACCTTTACACTAGGCTTATTAATAATAAGAACCACATGACATAGGAAATGTATGGCAAAGATATAAAATATTTGTTTATTAAGATTACTCTCTCTCTTTTCCCTGTTCTTAGCAATAAAATATGTATAACACTTCAGGGTATAAAGCGCCATAAATATCAGAACAAGAATTTGAGAGGCTTTACAAATTAATTGTATCATTATAAAAACCTAC
>JAILGP010000165.1 GCA_024696635.1 Eubacterium sp.
CTAAAATTCTGATTTGTAAAACGATATAAAAGTAATAAAATGCATTATATGAAAGATAAATATATAAATAATGTATTAAATAATAAAATGATTTAAAATGAAAGATTTAGTGGTGAATATATGCCTTATGTGGATTTTCAAAATGTAAAAAAGATATATAAGAGTGGGGAGGTTGAGATTCCTGCCCTTTCTGGTGCTTCTTTTTCTATAGAGAAGGGAGAATTTTGTGTAATAGTTGGTGCATCTGGAGCGGGTAAAACTACAATACTTAATATTCTTGGTGGTATGGATACTCTTTCCACAGGTCATGTGATTATAGATGGAAATGATATCTCAAAGTATAATAAGAAACAGCTGACAACCTATAGAAGATATGATGTGGGATTCGTATTTCAGTTTTATAACCTGGTTCAGAATCTGACGGCCTTGGAGAATGTGGAGCTGGCGGTTCAGATATGTAAGGACCCTCTTCCACCGGCTGAGGTGCTTCAGGAGGTGGGACTTGGAGACAGACTTAAGAACTTTCCATCCCAGCTTTCAGGAGGTGAGCAGCAAAGAGTAGCTATAGCAAGGGCCCTTGCAAAGAATCCAAAGCTTCTTCTTTGTGATGAACCAACTGGAGCTCTGGATTATAATACGGGAAAATCAGTTCTTAAGATACTTCAGGATACATGCAGAAAGACAGGCACAACAGTTATTGTAATAACTCATAATTCGGCGCTTACTGCCATGGCAGACAGGGTCATAACAGTAAGAAGTGGCAGGATTGAGAAGGAATATATGAATGATAATCCTGTGGATATAGATGAGATTGAGTGGTAAGCCGGGTAGTTTATGAAAAGAAATACAGGAAAAAAAGCATTAAAAAAATCGACCTTCAGAGATATAAAGGGGTCATTTGGCCGCTTCTTTGCGATACTTGCTATCACATTTTTAGGAGTAGGCTTTTTTTCAGGTGTAAGAATAACTACACCTGTTATGAATAATACTATAAATAAATTATTTATGGAAAAACAGCTTTTTGATTACAGGCTGGTATCAACCTATGGCTGGGAAGATGAAGACGTGGATGCCATTCGTAATAAGGAAGGAGTCAGATATGCTGAGGGTGCATTTCAATATGATGTAATATGTATGGGAAGTGATGGCAAGGATGTGGTTTATAAAGCCTATTCCCTGACTCAGGATATAAATAAGCTGATACTTAGAGAGGGCCGCATGCCTGAAAATTCAAATGAGGTTCTTCTTGATAATCATGGCAGGAATGGTCTGAAAATTGGTGATAAGCTGGTTTTGTCTGATACCAATGAAGATGACGTGGTGGAGCATTTTACTAATAAGGAATATACAGTCGTTGGTTTTGCGGATTCCAGTCTTTATATAAATTTTGAACGAGGCAATACGGCACTTGGAAATGGAGTCGTATCGGGCTTCATGTATCTTACTAAGGATGGTTTTGCAGAGGATATATATACTGAAATATATGTGAAGCTGGATAGTGATAAAGAGATTTATTCTGATGAATATAATGACATGATGGATGACCTACGCCCTGAGTGGGAGAATATAACCGAGCAGGTTGCAGGGAACCGTTTTGACAGGATATATGCTGAGGCATCTGAGGAGATTCAGGATGCCAGGGATACTCTGGAGGAGGAGTCGGCGGATGCTGAGGCCGAGCTTTCTGATGCAAAGGCAGAGCTTTCGGATGCCAGGGAAAAACTGGATGATGCAGAGGAGGAGATAGAATCAGGAGAAGAGGAGCTAAGTGATGCTTCATCACAGCTTGCCAGTGCTAAGAATACACTTTCTTCGTCCAAGTCTACCCTGGATTCGTCCAAGTCTACTCTGGATTCTTCTAAGACCCAGCTGGATGAGGCAAAGGAGACTTTGGATTCATCTAAAACACAGTTAGATGAAGCAAAGACCACCCTTGATACCTCTAAGGAAACTCTGGATGAAAATGAAATACTTCTTAAGGAAACTGCAGCGACCCTTGAGGAAAGCAAGAATACATTAGATACCAGTAAAACTACTCTTGATGAATCTAAGGCTAAACTGGATGATTCTGAAAGTAAGCTTGCTGAATCTAAGGAAGTTCTGGATGCCTCCAAATCCACCTTGGATCAGTCGAAAGAAAAGCTTGCTGAATCTAAGGCAGTACTTGATGCCAGTAAAGAAAAACTGGATGAATCAAAGTCTATTCTGGAGGAGAATAAAGCAAAGCTAGATGAATCAAAAACAGTGCTGGATGAAACTAAGGCAAAGCTTGATGAGTCTAAAGCCGTACTGGACGCTAGTAAGGCTGAGCTTGATAAGGCATCCTCTGAGATAAGTGCAAATGAAGCTAGCTTAGCCCAGCAGGAGGCTGATCTTGATGCTATGGAGGTGGCAGGTTTAATAGACGCCGAGACCCTGGCTGTTCAGAGGGCTGCAATAGAGGCTGGGAAAACCGGTCTTGAGGCTGCCAAAGCAGAATATGAAGCAGGCCTTGCCCAGTATAATGCGGGCTACCAGGAATATGAAGCAGGCCTTGCCCGGTATAATGCAGGTTATGAGGAATATGAGGCGGGTCTTGCTAAGTTAAATGCAGGCTATGAGGAATATGAAACAGGCCTTGCCCAGTATAATGCAGGCTATGGGGAATATGAGGCGGGCCTGGAACAATATAATGCAGGTCTTGAACAGTATAATTCAGGAAAAGCCCAGTATGATGAAGGTCTTGCCCAGTATAATAGCGGAAAAGCCCAGTATGAAGCGGGTCTGGAACAATATAATGAAGGTCTTGAACAGTATAATTCCGGTAAGGCCCAGTATGATCAGGGGCTTGCAGCATGGACCTCGGGAAAGGCAGAGTATGACCAGGGTCTTGCAACCTATGAAGAAAGCTATGCAACCTATGAAGAGGGGCTTGCCACTTATGAGGAAAATTATGGAGCCTATGAATCGGGTCTTTCTCAGTATAATTCTGGAATGTCTCAGTATAATTCAGGAGTAGCCACATATAATTCAAGTCTTGTGGAATATAATAATGGAGTGGCTGAGCTTGAAGAGGGCAAGGAAGAATATGAAGAGGGCCTTGCCGAGTATGAGGATGGTCTTGCTGAATATGAGGATGGTCTTGAGGAATTCAATCAGGAGATAGCTGATGCTGAGCAGGAAATAGCTGATGCCGAGGAGGAGCTTAATGATCTGGACCAGCCAGATACATTTGTCTTAGAAAGAAATACCAATATTGCCTATTCCTGTTTTGAAAGTGATTCGGAAATCGTGGCACAGGTTGCAAGGATATTCCCTATATTTTTCATTCTGGTTGCAGCTCTTGTTTGTATGACTACTATGACAAGAATGGTAGAGGAGCAGAGAAGCCAGATTGGAACACTTAAGGCTCTTGGCTATAATAGCTCAGATATAGTTGGAAAGTTTACAATATATGCGGGAAGCGCTGCATTTCTCGGCTGTGTTTTAGGATATACGCTATGTATATTTCTTTTCCCATTTGTTATATGGACTGCCTACAGGATGATGTATATCAATATTCCACTTGAGTATATATTTGACTGGAAGCTGGCATTGGTGGCAATAATAGTTTCGCTTATTTGTTCAGTTGGAACTACTCTTATTTCCTGTAGATATGAGCTTATGGAGACGGCGGCTAATCTTATGCGTCCAAAGGCTCCTAAGCCGGGTAAAAGAATATTCCTGGAATATATACCATTTATATGGGATAGGATGAAATTCTTACATAAGGTATCATTTAGAAATATTCTCAGATATAAGAGGCGTTTCTTTATGATGATAGTTGGAATCAGTGGATGTACAGCCCTGGTACTTACTGGCTTTGGAATGAAGGATTCTATTGCAGGCTTTGCGGATGCCCAGTATGGAGATATTCAGATAGCAGATGCGGATATGACATTTAATAATGGTGGTAAGGATAGTGTACCTCAGGAGGTGATTGATCAGCTTGAGAAGGATTCAGAGGCTTATTGCTTTATTAAATCTGCGGCCTGGGATATGGTATTTAAGAAAACGGTAAAATCGGTCAATCTCATAGCTCCCCTTACAAGCTTTGATAATGGGGGAGATAGATATAATTCTGATTTTAATCAATTTTTCAGCCTAAAGGATAAGTCAGGAAATCCTATAGATGTTCCAGAGTCTGGTCAGGTTCTTATAAGTATTAGTCTTGCAGAAAGATATGGGATTAATAAGGGGGATATGATAATACTTCGTGATGAGGATATGAACGAGCTTAATCTTGAAGTTAAGGATATATTTATGAATCATGTTTATAATTATGTCATTCTTTCCTCTGAGGATCTGGATTCAGATATAAATGGAGCCTATATTGAGTATTCTGACAATATTGATATATATGATGCCCAGAGTCGTCTTGCTGAATGTGATGATGTGGTAAATATTTCTATATTCAATGATTTTAGAAACAGACTTGGTAATATGATGTCCAGTCTTAATTATGTTGTGCTTATAGTTATACTTAGTGCGGCGGGACTTGCATTTATAGTTCTTTATAATCTTACAAATATTAATATTACAGAGAGAATACGAGAGATAGCAACCATTAAGGTTCTGGGATTTTATTCAAATGAAACGGCCCAGTATGTATTTAGAGAGAATATAGTACTGACCTTTATAGGAATGCTTGTGGGACTTGTTTTAGGAATATTTCTCCATAAATTTGTTATGGCCCAGATCATTGTAGATATGGTTTACTTTAAGATCCATATAGAGCCTATGAGTTTTATATATGCTGTGGCACTTACATTTCTCTTTACATTCTTAGTTAACCTAGTAATGAGAGGTAAGCTTTCTAAGATAAATATGGCAGAGTCACTTAAATCAGTGGAGTAAATATAAATCAGATAACCATAGTCTGGAAAAAATAAGGGGCAGCCTTTTACAGCTGCCCTCTATTTTTATTCATGTTCAAGACGCCAATTGATGCATCTGTTAAGATAATCAACATAGGCTTCATTTTTACACATACCCTTGCCTGCAACGTCAGAAATCTTAGCAACATCCTGGCCGTTACAGAAGGTAGTCTTCATAACTATGTTAAGAGCCGGGACCTTAGTATCATTTGCAATATAAGTACCTATTCCAAATGCAACTTTAGCTCTGCCATTG
Source organism: Eubacterium sp. (assembly GCA_024696635.1). GTDB lineage: Bacteria > Bacillota > Clostridia > Lachnospirales > Lachnospiraceae > Eubacterium_Q. Next base: position 5,152 of record JAILGP010000165.1, read on the forward strand.
AAATGTCTGAATATTTCATCTGCCTTCTTAAAGTTAAGGCTGTCAGAGAAGAGCAGTGTTTTGGTCTTTGGATCGATTCCTATACTTTCATAATGAGCAATCATCTTTTCACCCCACTCAATAGGGTCTCCTGAATCATGTCTTACACCGCTGAAAAGAGTTCCGTAGGTAAGCTGGAAATCTCTTAAGAAGCAGTCTGTTGTAATTGTATCAGTAAGGGCTATACCATTAAGTACCCCGTATTCCTTAACCCAGGCCTCAAGAGCGTACCAGTTTGAATATGCTGGGTTATGCTTATGATTTCCCTGTCCTACACACATAATCCACTCATGAGCCATGGTTCCAACAGGAGTAAGGCCGAATTTCTTGGCAAGATATACATTACTTGTTCCTATAAATGTAGAACCTGAGTGAAGAGTATCATTGAGATGAGATAGCTTCTCAACGGCAAGCTCCTGGGCCTCAGATGAGAGTCTTCTTCTAAGTCCAAACTCAGAGAATACTCCTGCATACCAGGTATTCTTAAGAAGCATATCGTACTTTTCATCCAGTCTTTCCTTGAAGCTTTCAAAAAGCTCATTATAATCATAGGCCATTTTAAAGTAGACCTCATTTACAATTGCAAGGGTAGGAATTTCATACATGGATGTATTTAACCAGGTACCCCTTGTTTCTATAGAAAGACCGCATGGAGCGTCGTCAGTTATCTCAAAGTCTTCAAATCTAGGCTTCCATATTCTGAGGAAATCTATGTAGGAGCCCTTGATCCATTTTATATTATCCAGATATTCAAGCTCGTCTTCAGTATATGAGAGAGTGCAGAAATATTTTATCTGTTCCTTTATTTCTTCAAGCATTTCTGGTGTGAAATGAACATCCTTGTTTCTGCATTTGAATGTCCATGTGGTTTTGTAGGATGGAAACTGGTGGTAGATAGCCTGTCCCATGCTGTACTTATACATATCCTGCTCAAGCAGACTTGTGATAATTGGTTCGAGTTTCATAGTACTATACCTTTCTTTTTAAATGACTAAAAAAATGACTAAAAAAATGACTTAAAATAAATGACTTAGATTAAATAACATAGTTTCATATATTCACCATAATAAATCCCGGATTATATATTGTAAAATATTATTAAACAATTTGAATCTGGCAGGCCTTCATAGCTTCCAGTGCAGTTTCATGGCTTTCCGGTGTAACTCCTGCTGAGAGGTCTTTATGAACCTTAAGAGGAATCTCTGGAGCAAATGCCTTAACCAGAATTGCATTAGATATAACACAGATATCTGTACATACTCCACAGAATTCTACCTGGTCATAGGCCTCCTCCTTGATGATGCTTCCAAGAGTGGTAGAGCCAAATGTACCTTTATTGATTACCTTCTTAACAAGAGGCTTAATTTTATCATTAATTTCCCAGCCCTCACTTCCTTCTATACAGTGAACTACAGGAAGATTCTTTCCTTCTTGTGTATTCATGTAGTCCTCAGTATGGGTATCTCTGGTTGCTATTATATCCCCATCGAAGTTATTTGCATATTCAACAATTTTGTCTACAATATCCTGAGCTTCCTTAGTTCCAAGGCATCCTGTTATAAAGTCATTTTGCATATCAATGATTACTAATAATTTCTTCATAATTCTTCCTCCTTTTGTCTTAATACTTAAATATATTTATATAACTTGGCTGGTTTTCCTTTACCTTCCAGATTCTTATCCAGTTCTATAACTTTACCACTTTCCACATAATCCCTTAGAAATGCCTTTCTGAAATTAGGAAGGTCGATATTCTTATTTTTTATGGCTTCGTGTATCTTCTTAAGTTCGGATATGGTAAATTCGTTTTTATTCTTTAAAAGATTAAATGCATCATCTTCATAATCGATACGGTTGCGGAGCCTTGTTATGGCCATTTTGATTATGTCCCTATGATCAAAAGCAAGATTATCTTCTGTTATGGTCAGACTTTCATTTGTAAATATCATACCCTCTATATCATATTTGATTTTAAATAGCTGGGCATCATCTGCATCATCCCCTGCCTTTATATCAAGCATCTCTTTGGGAACCAGTGCTGTATATGCAACTGAAATAACAGGAGTTCTGGGATCCCTGCCTGGATTACCGAAGGTGTAGAGCTGCTTCAGATATACATTACTAATATTTGTCTCTTCTTTCAACTCCCTTGCGGCTGCCTGCTCCAGAGATTCTTTACCGGCTTCCACGAAACCACCTGGTATAGCCCAGAAACCCTTGTATGGATAGCCTCCTCTGTTTATAAGCAGAATATTTAGATTGTCCTCCTCATCAAGAGTGAAAATTACTATATCAACAGTAACGGAAGGACGTGTATATTTCGAAGCATCATATTTTTCTAAAAATTCTTTTTCCTCTTCAGAAGAGCAAATGTAAGAAGAATTATTATAAGTAGAACTGGTATAAGAAGCTTTTTTATTGTTCAAGAATCCTACCCCCCTAAATAATGGTTATTATTACTATATCTATAATAGTAAAACATACCATAAATGTCAAGCCTTATTTTGAATTTTTTTTGATTTACTAATAATTGATTAATTAGCATTTAAAATTGACAAATTATTATTACGCTGTTGCCCTTTTGTTATCTATATATTGTTATACTGTTTATGCTTTGTGAAAAATCTAAGGATTTAGCCGATTTGCTTGATTTTACAAGGCTGAAACAGTAAAATAATATTAGGTGTTTATGTAGTATTGAAACTATAAAGGGAGTGTTTTTATGGCAAAAAAGAGGAAGCGGATTGCCGTGATTTTGGGGCAGGCAGATGAAAGCTTCCAGAGTCGATTTATATCTGGATTAACAAAGCAGGCATTTGATATGGGGAAGGATGTCTGTGTATTTTCCATGCTTAAAAAGTATCAGGATACGGCCGATAGAGAAATGGGAGAATCAAATATATTCTCTCTGGTCAATCCTGATTTTTTTGATGGAATAGTTATTATGAAGGATACACTTCAAACAAGTGGAATTGCAGAGGAAATAGAGGAAAATCTTCATAAAAACTATGAGGGGCCTGTGCTGGTTGTTGATCTTGAGAGTAAGTACTTTAGTTCAATATATATTGATTGTTTTACTCCTGTTATGGATATTACAAATCATTTGATTGAGGATCATGGAGTAAGGGATATTGCATTTCTTACAGGAAAGAAGAGGCATCGTCATTCACTTCAGAGACAGGCTGGTTTTATGGAGGCAATGAAGAATCATAAGCTGGAGGTTCCTGAGAATAGGATTATTGAAGGTGATTTCTGGTATTTAAGTGGTGAGCAGTGTGTTGATATGCTTGTTACTTCTGGAGAAAAGCTTCCTGAGGCTATTGTCTGTGCAAATGATCCTATGGCAATAGGTGTCTGTAAGGCCTTTGAAGAACGTGGAATCAGGGTTCCTGAGGATATTATTGTTGTGGGCTGTGATTCAAATGAAGAGGGTCAGTCAAGTCCTAAGATTATTACATCCTACATTGCTCCAGCCTATGAAATGGGTATGTATGCATTGGAGGCGCTTGAGGATATAAGGACTGGAAGAAGTGTAAGAAAATTTATGGGCAAGGCCGAGCTTTTATTTGGCGAAACCTGTGGATGTATACTAATGAAAAATTATGGAATCAATAGCCGAAGAAGTGAATGGAATACGGTAATATATGAAGAGGGCTTTGATTCTGTTAATAATATGATTTTTGAGAATCTGATGATTCATAGTGAATTACTTGATTATGTGGGAACAGTCTATTCCTATGTATTTCAGATAAAGGGAGCTGAGAGCTTTGATCTTTGTCTTGTAGATGGAATACAGAATATGAACCACATACATTATCCTAAAAATGAAGGTTATCCGGCTAAGATGATTCATGCAATTAAATATTGTAAGAACCATATTGAGGATATGGTAAGCATGGATATTTTATTTGATACAAAGGATATGCTGCCAGGTCTTACGGACTATAGGGATGAGCCCAAGGCTTTCTTCTTTACACCTGTTTTTTTTGAAACCAGATGCTTTGGTTATGCTGTTGTCAGCTATGGAAATAATCATAGAAGCTATGATGAGCTATATCGTAAATGGATAAAATCCGTTGCTTATGGTCTGGAAAATCTAAGAAAGAATATGGCTATTTCTGAACTTATGGAAGAGGTAAATGGTATAAAGACCTCTAAGTTTGATAAGGTTGAGGCCTTATTTGATAGTCTGAGTCTTTCTGAAAAAGAGGACTATGAGCTGGTTAGGAGCATTCTAGATAACAATCTTCTTAAATATCATTTCCAGCCTATTGTAAGTGCGGTTGATGGAAGTATTTTCTCTTATGAGGCTCTTATGAGGTCTAAGACAAGAAAGGGAATATCACCTCTTGCCATTCTTAAGTATGCAGGTATGCAGGACCGTTTTTCGGATATTGAAAGTAAAACCTTTAATAATGTTCTGGATATAATTGAAAATAAGAAGGACCAGATAGGTGATGCTAAGGTATTTATCAATTCTATACCTGGTGTAAGGGTAAGGGATATTGGAGATATAGAGAAGAAGCTTAGGGCTAACCATGAAAGGATAGTTGTTGAGCTTACAGAAGAAGCAGAAATGGATGATGCTGATCTGGAAAGACTTAAGAACTTCTTTAAGAACCTGGGTCTGGAAGTGGCAGTTGATGATTATGGAACAGGTTATTCTAATGTAAGTAATCTTCTCAGGTATATGCCAAATTATGTGAAGATAGACAGGTCTCTCCTTAGCGAGATTCAGAATAAGCCTCAGAAGCAGCATTTTGTAAGGGAAATCATAGATTTCTGTCATAGTAATAATATCAAAGCTCTGGCAGAGGGGGTTGAAACATCTGAGGAGCTTAGGATGGTTATTCATCTTGGTGCGGATCTTATACAGGGATTCTATACGGGGAAGCCTTCTGAAGATTTCATTGGAAAAATTGATGAAAAGATAGCAAGTGAGATCAAGCTTTATCATCAGGAAAGAAGTGATGGTAAGTCAAGAAGGGTTTATGTGGCAGGAAAGACTAACAGAGTATCTCTTATTAATCTTGTTAAAGAGGGTTGTACGGATATTGTTGTAGGTCAGGAAGGTATGGTTTATAAGGATATATCCATAATAGGAATGCCTACTATGAAAACGGATGTACACCTTCGTGTGGAGTCAGGTTATTCAGGAAGAATTACCCTTGAAAATGTATATTTCTCAAATATTAAAAACCGTCCTTGTATAGAAATTGGTGACGATGCGGAAGTAACCGTGATTGTTGAGGGCAATAATTTCCTTAAGAATAATGGGATTCTTGTTCCTGAGTCATCAAGCCTTATCCTTGAGGGAAATTCGGGGGCTCTTAATATAGAGCTGGGTAATTCTGAGTATTATGGTATTGGTAATGACTTAAGCTCAAAGCATGGAAATATAAGTATTAATATGTTTGGCGGAGGAAGTCTGAATATTAAATCCTTTGGAAATAAGGGTGTATATATAGGTTCCGGTCTTGGTGGTAAGATTGAGATAAATGGCGGGGATATATTCCTGGAAGGAAAAGCCGATCAACTTGTGGGAATTGGTGCATTTTCAGAATCCTCAGATATTGTCATAGCCAGGTGTACAATTGAGATAGATATGAATGGTACCCGTATAGTAGGAATTGGCTCATATAGTAAAGAGTCCAATATAAGAGTATCTGAAAGTACCATAAAATGCATGCTTAACGGACTGGAGGCAGTCGGTCTTGGAACTATTGATGGAGAAAGTACTAATATATTAGTCAGTCAGGCCTTTATTGAATTTTTAATTAATGCAGATCAAGCCACAAGCCTTGGTGCATATAATGGAAAGACAGATATTAATATATATACCACCTCTATCAGAATAGAGGACACAGGTAAAAAGTCTCTTGTCTTTGGCGGAAACAGTGAAGATACCACAATTTCCCTTGTCAGCACAGATACAAGAATTAAGTTATATAATAAACTTGACCGGGAAACCTTTGCAAAGGACGAAAACTTTAAGATAGTTAATGGCCGCTGCAAGATATTTGTTAATGAGAAGGAAATCGAGAGAGAAATAATATTTAAATACAGCTAATTTACCAAAAGGGACAGACCCCATTGGCAAATTATTTGATAAAAGGTGGTGGGGCTGTTATAATGGATGTAATCGCTTACATTTTCTGGGTATTAGTCTATACTGGGGTCTTTTGGCGGTTAAAGAGTAGACTGAAAATGCCATAGAATAGCAATATTGTATATAAAAGATGGGAGAAAAAAATGAAAATTGCGTTAATTAATGAAAATAGCCAGGCTGCAAAGAATTCAATTATTGAGGCAGCTTTAAAGAAGGTTGTTGAACCAATGGGTCATACTGTTATCAATTATGGTATGTATTCAGCTGAGGACCAGGAGCAGCTTACGTATGTGCAGAATGGAATTCTTGCAGCTGTACTTCTTAATTCCAAGGCTGTGGATTATGTTATCACAGGTTGTGGAACAGGAGAGGGTGCCATGCTTGCACTTAATTCCTTCCCAGGTGTTATATGCGGACATGTTGAGGATGCCCTTGATGCCTATACATTTGCACAGATTAATGATGGAAATGCTATTGCAATTCCTTTTGCAAAAGGCTTTGGCTGGGGTGGAGACCTTAATCTTGAATATATATTTGAAAAATTATTCTGTGAAGAAAGCGGACAGGGCTATCCAAGAGAAAGAGCTGTACCAGAGAAGAGAAACAAGAAAATTCTTGATGAAGTAAAGCTTGTTACATATCAGGATATTAATTATATTCTTGAGAATCTGGATCAGGACCTTGTTAAGGGAGCTCTTGCAGGAAAGCATTTTAGTGAATATTTCTTCAGGGATTGTCAGGATGCAAAGCTTGCTGAAACAGTTAAGAAGATTCTTGCCTAGTAATTTATATAACTTTATGCATAAGCCATCTGCCGCTAAGGAATCTGTAGGAAAAACATATACCACGGACTGTCCAGTCTGTTATCATTCCAATCCAAACAGCTATAGGGCCAAATCCCATTACACGTATAAGGAAGACGCAGACTGCAACACGGCAGAGCCACATTGATATTGAGCTTAAAATCATGGAGAATCTAACATCTCCGGCAGCTCTTAGCCCGTAACCTGGAACAAAGGAAAATGTCCATACAAGTGGTTTAAAAATAGTAATAACCATCATCATATGAAAACAAAGGTCTGCAGCTGCACTTTCCATTCCGGCTATAACTGTTATTGGTTTTGTAAGAGCCATAACAAGAAGGCAAGATATAAAAATAAGCTGTAGGGATATCTTTGTCAGTTTAACTATATAGTATTTGGATTCCTCAATTCGTCCTGCTCCAAGGGTCTGTCCAATTACTGTCATAAGTCCTATACCTATGGCGGAGCCGGCCATACCGTTAAGGCCCTCCAGAATAATAGTCATGGCCTGGGCGGCAATGGCGTAGGTTGGAAGGGTGGATACAGAGGACTGTATTGCAAGCTTACCAAACTGGAACATGCCATTTTCTATGCCAGCAGGAATTCCTATATTGAGAATCTTATGAATCAGTTTAAAATCTGGTCTTATCTTATGATAATCCTTAAGGTAAATCAGATTTTTTTCATTTCTAAGGGATATAAATATTACAAAGAAACAAAATAAACGGGAAACCAGGGTAGATATGGCTGCTCCTAAAACACCTAAATGGAAAATGAAAATTAAAATTGCATTTCCAATTATATTGATTATATTGCCTATCACAGATATTTTCATAGGATACTTGCTATTTCCAGATGCTCTGAAGAAGGCTGATCCCGCCTGGAAGAGGGAGAAAAATGGAAATGATATGGCAGTTATTTGAAAATAATCAAGAGAAGCTGTCATAACTGCATCCTCAACACTGCCAAAAATCAGTTTTAAGATAGGTCCCTTTAAGGCAAGACAGAATAAGCATATGGCAGTGGACAGACTTAGGACAACAAGAGCTACCTGCTTTGCT
>JAILGP010000172.1 GCA_024696635.1 Eubacterium sp.
TGTCTATTAACCATGCTTCTTATGGGACCTGTCCTTAAGATGGGATCCTCATTAATTAATGATGTTTATGCTGAAGGGGAAGAAACAGGTGCTTCATCTGATTCTTCCTCTTCGGAGTATACTGAGGAACAGAAGAATGCCGCTAAGGCTTGGCTTTCTGCTCATGGTTATGCTCCCACAAGAGCTGGGGCTGCACAGGCTTATCAGGATTACCTGGATGGAAAATTGGATAATGATCCCGATGTAAGAAAATATAAGGGCCTGGATGCTGATACGGTTAGCAGCGATGCTGAAGCTGATGGTTTGGGCCAGACGTCAAATAATACATCAAACGGAACATCAAATAATACATCAGCTACTAATTCTGTAGGCGCTTCAGATGAAGTTTCCGGTGCTTCAAAATCAGATGGAGTGAATTTTGATGCCGGCGAGAGTGATAATTCAGAGGGTCAGGTTGTTGCAATGCTAGATAATGATGGATTAGCAGGAGTCGATGATCTGGATGATGAAATGGCTGGTATTTCTGATGCTCTTGAATACTATGAAGAGGACCTTATACTTCCAGATGTTAGTGAAAGTCAGGATGTCTATCTGGTTTATGTTGGAGATGAAGGAACTGAAGAAGGTCAAAGTTCAGATAAGAATGTGTTTTATGTGATCGTTGCGCTTTCTGCCATTATGATTCTTATTTCTATAATTCTTTTGTTAAAAAAGAAACCGGATAAATTAACTGATGATTTGTCTTCGGAAAAGTCCAATTTAGATAATGATAATTCATAAAATAGCTGTAGAATAGCTTCAGATAAAATGTGTTTTATTTATGCCAGGAAGTATATTTTATGGGGGAGAAAAGGATTGAATATAGATATATAATCGGGAAACCGATTATTTACTTATGTTTGATTATGCTTTATAATTTAAAGATATTTGTTAGAAGGGAAAGGGGCTTATGTCACAGGTATTACTGGCAATACTGATTGCAGTAGCGTATCTTTTTACCTACTATTTATTTGGTGTAGCTTTTTCCAGACCTTTTAAAATAGAAAATAAACCTCTTATTCAAATTTTGTATGGCATGTTTATATATGGCATACTTTTTTTCGTATATGCACTTCCTTTTAAATGTAAGGTGGTTTCTGCTTCGACTACAGGTTTAATATGGTTCATACTTATGGCTATAACCTGTCTGGCAATTATTATCATTTTCAGAAAACAAATGCTTCAGGGCTTTAAGGACTGGTTTAGAGATATAAAAAATAATAAGCTTTCCTCCATTCTGGTATCGGCCTATACTATTATATTTATGTGGTTTATACAGTGCTATGGAAGGATATACGAAGGATTCATACAGCCTAAATTTGTGGGAATGATAAGTGCAGGTGTATTTCATAATGAGCTTATGACCTATAATGGAAGTACAGGAGAGGCACTTGAAAAGTTTGATCCTGAGAGATTTTTATCAACAATATATGATCATAGTATAGTGGTTTGCAAGATGACTGGTCTTAATCCTGTTGTTGAAACGAGAACTGTTCTTGTGGGAGTACTTATACTTACTCATGTCATAGTTGTTTGGGAAATTGCCAAGTGCTTTGGAAAGGGAGATCAGAAAAAGAGCCTGATTGCATTTTTTGTATTCTTCGCAGCAAGAAATATCATGTCTACATCGACCATACTTCCAGGTGGATTTACCATGTTCAGGACCTTTGAAACTAAAGGCTTTATAGCAAATGTACCAATACCTATGCTGCTCCTTCTTATCTGGAAAATGTATGATAATCCTGATGATATGTCATATATATGGAAACCATTTCTTATTATGTGGGGAGGTATGACTTATTCTTTCTCTCTTATGATTTCTGCTCCATTTCTTTTTGCGGCCTATGTTCCATATGCTGTATTTAGTAAAAAGTTTAAGAATATAAGAAATGTTGCCTTTATGCTGTTTTTGGCATTTGTATTCATGTTAGTCTATTATTTGATTATGAGTGGCCGGATAGATCTGACCATAGTCAGAGGGGAGGGATAGATTATGCATTTTGATCCAAATCAATATCCCGGAAATGAATACTTTTGGTATAGTCTTTATATTTATTGGAGATCCTTTTCACCGTCCATAAAGCTTTTGTTAGGTGGCTACCTTATAATTCTTTTATATATAATGGTTAATGGCAGCAAGAAAGAAAGGCTTTTTTATATAATTAGCTTTTTGGTTCTCTTGCTTACATGTCTTAATCCATGGATGTGCAGGTACCTGGTGGATCATTGGAGATTTCATGGTAGACATTTTAGGTTGTTTTGGCTTATACCCCTTCCTATGGGTTATGCATATATGGCTACGAAAATATATTCGGCCCTTAAGAAGAAGGCGAGATCCCTTGTCTATATAGGAGTGGCTGGCCTTGTGGTTTTTTCGGGATATAGGGTTTATGAAGGAACTAAGCATCCTGACCTCTATACTGGTGAAGAGGTTAATACTGGTATGATACCAATGGATAACATATATAAGGTTGAGGATGATATTCTGGAAATTTCAAGGCTGATTAATGAGGATTCGGGAAACCCAAATGAAGAGAAAATGGCTCTTTTTAATTCGCAGGTATTGATTGAATTAAGAGTATATGATGCATCTATTTTGGGATGTCCATACCACACAAAATGTAACGACCTTGATTTGCAGACTGCCATTGATTCAGGAAACTGGGTGGTTGTTGAAAGCCTTATCTTCAATGGTGATGCAGAGGGACCGGCCGTTGAAAAGGTGGATGCGGAATTCATAAAGAAGGTTATGTCTAATATTGAATGCCAATATGTTATCCTTCCTAAGAAAAATCCTTTCCGTGATGCTTGGGTTGAGGCTTTTACAAGTCTTGGTGAAACTGAGAAGTATATTGTCTTAAAGGTTAAATAGGGATTGTTTTTATGAAAGAAAAACAAGTAAAAACTGAAAATATAAAAGCTGGAGATATAAAAGCTGGAGATATTGTAATTTCTCTTATAGCTACTATACTTCTTGTGGCTAGTGTTTATATATGCTACATGCTCTGGATTGGACTTCAACATTTAGTTAGCTCCGATGGAGATTTTTTTGCTAACATATATGATATGCAGTTAAGATATTATAATGGAGAGGCAATAGGCGATATTCTGGCGGATGATTATTGCACAATCTGGGGAATGATTATAGTTCTTATAAGCGATAAAATAGGGGTAAGTCCGCTGGTTCTTTGCCATAAGTTCATTCCAATGGGATTAATGCTTGCATTTTATCTTATATATGGCTATTTGGGAGTAAGACTTTTTTCTATTGATGGAAAGGGTAAGCTCTTTACCTATTACATGACATCTATGTTTATTGCTGCGGTTACTCTATTTTGCTATGCAGGTGCTTATTCTGATTATGCAATTGAGGGAGGGCTTTTTCTTAGACCATGGTACGGAATGGTTATAAGTGGAATGTTTATAGTGCCATTAATCCTTTGTACCATACTTAGGATGGAGAAGAGGCTTATATTCTCCCATATGGGAAAGCTTGGAAAGTCTGTTAAGGTGGTTGACTTTATTGATGGGGCTGCTAAATCTGAAAAGCTGCTGGAAGAGGAAACAGAAGAAGCAGAAACAGAAGAAGCAGAAACAGAATCAGAAGAAATAGAAGAGGAATCAGTAAACAAGGTGATTAAGAAACCTGGAATTGTCTGGTGGATAGTATCAGGTCTGATTCTTATTATGGAATTGGTACTTCTTTATGTGATTCATTCTAAGGATACCTGGAGAGAAATTACTTCTCTTGAGGGTACTTCCCTTGCTGATATGTATAAAACCTATGCCGGAACTGGATGGCTTTTTAGTCTTATGTTTGTATGTTTGGCTATAGGGCTTGGATTCAGGTGGAGAAGTATTATAGCTTTTATTATTGTATCTATTCTTTGCAATATATTTCTTGTTCCAATTCCTGCCGGTCTTATTATAGCTTATGTTCTGGTGAGACTTATAGGAACAGCCAGGAAGCCTGGAATATGGCAGGGGCTTGCATTCGTTTGTATCATAGGTCTTGCTGGTGGTTATGCAAGGATGAATAATACTTCTATTACCTATGCATCGGAGTATGAACCTGTTGAGAATGCTTATAGACTTCCTGAGTCTATGGTGAAAATATGTAATGATTTAGATGAGTCTGGAGAATCTTATCTGATAATAGCATATGGAAATTCCTTATCTGCTATAAAACAGATGGATTTTCAGGGAGAATATATTGAGCTTACGGAAGATTTAAATATAGTTGATATATTCCGTGACGGTCAGGATCAGTATGAATTTATTGCTGTTGATAATCAGATATATCCCGGGGATGCTATAATTAATAACTTTGAGTATATGACCTTATATGAGTCTGACATGATGAATGTATATGTCAGAAATTATTGGGAAGAAAGTCCGGATGGCTGGAAACATAAGGATATGAATGGAGAGTATCTGACCGATGGCTGGAGGCAGGTGTGTGGTAAGTATTATTATTTTAGTCATGATGGTCTGCTTCTTAATGGATGGGTTGAAGAAGATGGCAAGACATACTATCTGGGAGATACAGGTATGCGTCATACAGGCTGGGTTGAGATAGATGGAAATGATTACTATTTCTATAATGATGGAAGTATGGCCAGAGATACAGAAATTGATGGTTATTATGTGAATCCTGATGGCGTTTATCAAGAAGAATAGTTGATAGGCTGTAGTTAGAAAAAATAAAACTAATTATTAATAAAATGTAAATAAAGCTGGAAGACATCTTATATTTTGGAGATATTAGGATTATTATGATTGAGGTGATTTGCGGAATATTATTATATTTGTTTTTATTCATAGTCTGCGTTATGGCAGGCTATGTATTTTTTGCGCGCAAATTTAATGGACTGGCCGAGCTTATTGTATATGGTTTCTGTATAAATATGGGATTTTTTGAGATATTAGCAGGTATATGCATATTTGGGAAAACATCCTTTAATGTATTGATTACAGCATATATTATATTATTGGCAGTTTTTCTTATAATCTTTATATTTCTTTTTAGAAAGTATCGTTTTAGTGGATTTAAGGGGTATAGTGTCTATAAGGAGACTGAGGATGCTGATAGAATATGTGGAGATGGGGAAAGATCTCTTTGGACTGATATAAAGGGAATACTTGATTTCAAATCACCCACATTTTATCTGGTCCTTATTTTTATGCTTATAGTAATATGTCAGATAGTACTTACCAGTTATAAAACATTTATAGATGCAGATGATGCTTATTATATAACTATTTCTAATATTGCCTGTTTTAATAATAGGATAGATATGAGTTTTTCTAGTGTATATAATGGGGAGGCTGTTATGGATCAGCGTCCTAGTATTTTCTCCTGGGAACTATATTTGGGACTTCTTGCCAAAATTTTCGGGTTCCATCCTGCAGTTTTGGCTCATACACTTATTCCTGGATTCCTTATAATAGTTTCTTATATGGCTTGGTATCTTATAGCCTCTAGTCTTGTGGACAATAAAAATAAAAGATTATTTGTAATGATCCTGTATGCTCTCATATGTAATTTTGGAGGTTATTCATCTTATTCGGTGGGCTGCAGAATGTTGCTTCGTATATGGCAGGGAAAGTCTGTCCTTGCATGTATAGCTCTTCCCCTTCTTTTATATAGCTGTATGAGGATATATCAGGGGCAGATCGGGTGGAAGCTATGGATAGTCAATACCTTAATCATTATTTCTGGAATAGGTTTTACTGTTGTAGGAATATATCTTATGCCGCTTTCTTATGTTATATATGGCATGCCTTTACTATTATTTTATGTATATAGGAAGGATTTCAAAACTCTTGGACTTGTTATGAAAAGACTTGTTATTTCTATGATCCCGATTCTGATTTTGGGAATTGCTGCTATTGTGTCATATCAGAGTGGAGATACATCTATATCTGAGATTAAAACTGATGATTGGGTTGAGGTGTGCAGGCTTACATTTGGAGCAAGTGGATTTCCATTTGTTTATATAGCTTCCTTGGTTTTTATTTTAGTCACTTTGGTCAGGGGAAAGAAGCTTAGGTATTTGAAGGAAGAATCAGTGCTTAGGGTTTTTAGGCGAGAGGGCCTGATGCTGCTTCTTTTGCTTATAATACCCCTATTTATGTTTCTTACTCTTCTTAATCCTCTTCTTTCTGATTTTGTGGCTACCCATATTACGGGACCTCCTGTTTACTGGCGTCTCTATTGGTTAGTGCCTTTTAATTTTACAGTAGCAATGGCTGGCTTGCTTGTGTTAGATATTAACTGTAAAAAAAGCTTAAAATATGTTATGGTAGGTATACTTGCGCTTGTAATTATTACATCGGGTGTAAATATATATGGAAATAAATATTATACTCCGCATGAAAATAAGTATAAGCTATGGAATGAGGCTATAGAGGTAAGTGATAGTCTTTTATCCCTTGATTCGGATGATTCTGGAATCACTTGCATATTTCCTGGTCCCTTGGCTTATCAGATAAGGCAGTATTCAAGTGATATAAGTCTTATAAGAGCCAGAGACTTTGGTGGCGATCAGGGGATAATTCCGGGAAGTGATAAGACCTACAGCTGGCTGTATGCTTCGATTTATGTCGAATATAATATTGATTCTCAGGAGGTGCTGGATATTCTTAGGGGTCTTGGAGTAGAATATATATATTTTTCAGAGGCTGATAAGGTTATAAATAGTAGTTCTGTAGCTGATGTATATAGTTCGATGGATTTTATTTCTGTTGACGGATATGGTTTTTTATATGTTATTGAATAGTAAGAAGGATTGATTTCATGAGTAAATTAAAGAAATCGGAAAAATGGAATAAGCTGGAAGATAATAAAAATTTAAATAATATAGAAATTTCAGAAGAAAAAATAGAATCAGAAAAAACAGAATCAGAAAAAATAGAATCAGAAAAAACAGAAGAGATAGTAATGGATAAGCCTGAGAATAAATCATCAAGGCGTGTTTCCCGTGTGATTTTGAAATGTCTATTTTGGGTTTTTGTTGTGGCTATGATAATTTTTATGATATCCCTCAAGTTTTTTATCGATTCATGGGCATCCCTTACTATGGAGGAATTGGTGTTTCATCTTACTGTTCCTCTTGATGGTTTCAATAGTGGAATGGTTTGGGACTATTTTAAAGGATATGGTATATATGAAATAATTATTATTATATTATTAGTAGTTATATTTTTTGTATTTAAGAAGTTTTTTAAGACAAGGAAACGTTGGTTTTATATAGGAACCCTGATTTTGATTTTCATAGCTGCTATTTTTACCTTTAAAATTTTTGATGAGAAGATGGGCGTTATTGATTATGTGAAGGCATCAGTAATTAAGTCAACATTTATAGAAGATAATTATGTTGCGCCTAACAGCTTGGAAATTACATTTCCTGAGAAAAAGAAAAACCTTATATACATTTATCTGGAGTCAATGGAGGTAACATATACAAGCATTGAAAATGGTGGAGCTTTCCAGCAGAATATTATACCTGAATTTGTAGACTATTCCAGAGAGGGTGATGATTTCTCAGGAGATTCCCCATATATTAATGGAGCTGTTTCCTTATATGATACAACCTGGACCATGGGTGCTATGTTTGCGGAATCTACGGGACTTCCACTTAAGACCAGTACGTTTAATGCTAATTATATAACCTCTCAGGATGCTATGTATCCTTCTGTGATTGGTATTGGAAATATATTAAAGGACCATGGATATACAAATGAGCTTTTGCTCGGTTCATCTGCTACTTTTGGTGGCCGTGAGCTTTTCTATAGAACTCATGGGGACTATTTTATATATGATTATAATTATGTTATAGATCAGGGAATACTTCCTTCAGATTATCATGTTTTCTGGGGCTATGAGGATCTGTGGCTTTTTGAATACGCTAAAAGAGAGGTTGAGAGACTGTCAGAGGAGGGCGAGCCTTTTAATCTTACTATGCTTACTGCTGATTCACATTTTGAAGATGGATACAGGTGTCCGCTTTGCGGATATGATTATTATGATGGAGATCAGTATTCAAATGTTATGGCTTGTTCAAGTAAGCAGGTTCATGACTTTATTGAGTGGTTAAAAGAGGAAGGCTATTACGAGGATACGATTGTTGTTCTAAGTGGTGACCATCCTACTATGGATAGTGATTTTTGTTTAACTGTTCCTGAGGATTATCAGAGAAAGGTTGTTGTTTCCTTCTTGAATTCTCAAGCTTCAGAAGAGGATGCTAGTAAATATAGGGAGTATTCTACATTTGATCTTTTCCCTACAACTCTTGCTGCCATGGGTGCGGATATTCCGGGAAATCGTCTTGGAATGGGAGTAAATCTATATTCCTCAGAGCCTACTCTGGTTGAAAAGTATGGAGTGGATCGTTGTGATGAGGAGCTGCAACGTAAATCTGAATTTATGGATAATCTTAGTGGTATTCAGATAAATGATAAGCTTATTAAAAATATAGCATCTGGAGCTACAATCGAACCTGTAAAGGAAGGAAATGGAATCCAGGTTTATTTTCAGGCTTATAATGATTTTGCATCTATGGATGGTTTTGAAGTCCTGACAGCCAGAGTATGGAATGGAAAGGATGTTGATATTAACACAGATGAGAATTATACTGAGATTAAACTCGATGGGTTTAAGAGAGAGGCTCCAGCTTATATTTACTATAATACGAAGGAATTAGAGGGCTTTGACGCTGATAATGTAACTATTTCTATTTATTTGGTCAGTGAAGATCAGACATACTATATAAAATCCTATATAAGTGAATAAAGCTTTATTTCTACTTTAGGATTATATTTAAGTGGCTTAATTGTGAGGGATATATGAATGATACTGTGATAAAAAAAATCAATATATTGTTTTTGATCAAGTCTGCACTATGTATTTTGGCAGGCTTTGGTCTTGCAGTTTTTCTAAATCCCTTTTTCTCCAAGGCGGGAATATATGGATTGAGTCATGTTATATTTGAAGAAAGTTCATTTGCTGATTATTGGAGTCAGATGAAAGCCATGATGAGTCTCAGTGACATGAGCGGAATCGGGGCAAACAGACTTTTTGTTATCACTATTGTCTTTATATGGATTATCAGTCATTTTATATTTGGAATAAAGAAAACATTTTCATTTTTCTTTAAGTATAGATGGTTTGTGGGACTTGGTCTTTTAATTGTTTTTGTGGCCAATGCCTACAATGGAAATGCTATGGATTCCTATGCTGAATTTCAGTATGCGGAAGGGGATGAATATCAGGAGCCTTTTATAGGCTTTGAAACACCATATAGGTCGGATGAGGTGGTGGTCGATCTTCCTCTTAAGCTATATTATTATCAACATGGACTTCCCGGGGATAAGCTTACCGCTGCAAATGTTATACAGAATCCCAATATGCTAATATCATACGTTCTGCTTAAGACAGCGGGAATCGATTATGCTTATTCTCTGGATTGGTATTTCTATATTATTCTGGCATTTCTCGTGTTTATCGAATTCTTTCTTGTAGTTACTGATGGGAAGAGGCTTCTGTCTCTTGCTTCAGCCTGCATGATCTTTTTCTCTTCTTTTTTTCAGTGGTGGGGATTCCCAAGTCAATTAATATCTTCCATGGGGTTAATATTTGCTTTGCATCATTGCATTACCACCAAGAATAAAGGATGGAGATTGTTTTATGGAATTATTACGGCCTGGTTTAGTATAAAGTTTGTTATGCTTCTTTATCCTGCCTGGCAGGTTCCAGTGGCTTACGTAATAATAGTTATGATGATATGGCTTGTAGTTTCACAGTGGGAGACTTTAAAAGCTTTAGATAAGCTGGACTGGGGGATTATTATATTTTCAATTCTGCTTATGCTGGCTGGTATGGTAGTCTGTTATCTGGATAAGGTGGCTTATATAGCCAGTGTTTCTGAGACTGTATATCCGGGTGAGAGAAGATGCATGGGTGGTTATTCTCTGAATAAGCTTTTTAATTACATTCCTGCTGCAATGTATTGGTTTAAGCTGCCATCAAGTACCAGTGAAACCTCTGCTATTATAAGTCTTTTTCCAATACCGACGGCAATGGCTCTTTATTATGTAATAAAGGAAAAAAAGAAGGATATAATTCTGGCAGGTCTTTGTATTGTCACACTTCTTCTGCTTATTTATTGTTCTACAGGAGGATTGCCGGATTCACTTGCTAATCTTACCCTCTTGTCCTGGGCTACTAATATCAGAGTGGTTGATATTATAGGCTTTATTCAGGTGATAATGCTGGCCAGGGTACTTGCTGTGTATAGACTGGATAAGGTGGCTAAGACTAGTGAAAATGTGACGGAGGATGACAAGGGAAAGAAAGCCTTGATAATGGCCAGACTTCCAAGACTTACGAAAATATTCCTGTGTCTTATGGTTAGTGGATTGTTTGCTGTTTATTCAACCCATATGGCTAATAATTCGGTAGCGGATTATATGCCGGATAAATATCTATATGCATCAGTTATCATTCTGACTATAATATGTTATATACTTATATCACCTTATTCGTATGGAAAATATAAACTTGTGATGATTATGCTGATCATGGTTTCTCTCTTTACCGGTGCTATTGTAAGACCTATAAGAAAGGGTCTTTCTCCTATATATAGTAAGCCGGCATCAAAGGCAATAGAGGAAATTGTTGAAGAGGATCCAGATGCCCTATGGGGTACATTTGCATCACTTACATCTCAGTCCTTTGCAAAGAGCTGCGGTGCTGATGTTCTTAACTATGTAAATATAACTCCTAATATGGAATTATGGAATAAGCTGGATCCTAATGGTGAAAATGAGGAGGCCTATAATCGTTATGCTCATATAGCTATTTTCCTATGTGAGGAAGATACTCATTTTGAGCTGGTTCAGGCGGATTATTTCCAGCTTTTCCTTTCTTACAAGGATGTTTATAAGACAAACATTAAATATATGATTGCTAGTCAGGAGTTGGTAATTGATAATGAATACCTGAGTACTGAAGGTATTTATCAGGAAGATGGAATGTATATATATAAGCTGAATTATAAAAAGACGGAGTAATTCATGAAAGAGCGAAGCAAACATCTAATTATTATTCCGGCTTATAATGAGTCGGGAAATATTGAGAATACAATCAAAGATATAAAGAAAAATGCACCTGGTTTTGATTATGTAATTATTAATGATTGTTCTACGGATGATACCCTTGAAATCTGCAAGAAAAATCGTTTTAGTTATATTAATCTGCCTGTTAATCTGGGTATAGGTGGAGCGGTACAGACAGGATATAGATATGCTTATTATCATGGCTATGAGACGGCTGTTCAGTTTGATGGGGACGGTCAGCATGATGCTGCTTATCTTGGTAAGCTGCTTGAGGTATTACAGTCAAGCGGTGTAGATATGGTTATTGGCTCTAGATTTATAGAGAATCAGGGCTTTCAGTCTTCCAAAATAAGACGTGTCGGAATCAGGTTTTTTACTAATCTGATCAAGCTGGTGGCTGGTCAGGTTATAACAGATCCTACATCAGGTATGCGTATGGTTAATCGGAAATTGATGAAAGAATTTGCTGGTTATTATCCAAAGGATTATCCGGAACCAGAAAGTGTGGTTACTATTATAAAAAGAAACTACAGGGTTACGGAAATACCTGTTCAGATGCGAAGCAGGGCAGAGGGACAGTCCTCAATTTCTATGGGTAAAAGTGTGTACTATATGATCAAGGTATCATTAGCAGTTATTGTTGCCGCTATTATGAAGTAATTCATTTTTTGCTTATGGTATTGTGGCATTATTAAAATATATTTGAGAAATATTCGGGAAGGAGTATTAAATGTCTCCGAGACTACAGTTTATTATAATTATTTGCATGTTGATTGCACTTATATATATTGGACGTCGTGTTGCCCAGAGGAAGCTTGACTTTAGATTTGGTATTGGATGGAGTCTGGTAGTAATTGTTATTATGATTTTTGCCATATGGCCAGTACTTCTTCAGAAAACTTCCATGCTTTTGGGAATATATGATCCTGTTAATATGTTGGCTTTTCTAGGACTTATTCTGGCAATTTTTGCTATTTTCTCTCTCATGATGGAGGTAAGTAAGCAGGGAGAGCAGATTAAAAAATTAACACAGGAACTGGCTATACTTAGAAAAGACACCAAAAAAAGTCCTAAAAAAACTAATAAAAACAGTGCGTCCAGGAGTGATAGCAAAAGTAATACAAGTAGTAAGGTTTCGGATTCTTTTGAAAAGGGGATAGGTCTTCATGAAAATGAGAAAGATAATTAAGCATACTTTTGTTATCTGTGCATACAAAGAAAGTCCTTATCTTAGGGAATGTATAGAATCTCTTAAGAGTCAGTCTCTTGAGTCAAATATTATTATGGTTACTTCTACTCCTTGTGTATATTTGTCTGATATTGCAGAGGAATATAGGATCCCTTTGTTTGTGAATGAAGGGGAAGGTGGAATTACACAGGACTGGAATTTTGGCCTTAGTTTAGTGGAAACAAAGCTTGCCACAATTGCTCATCAGGATGATGTGTATGATGAGCATTATACAGAGGAATTTATAAAGGCCCTGAAGGGTTCTAAGAAACCTATAATTATATTCTCGGATTATGGAGAAATAAGAAATGGTAAGAAAACTACAGATGTTGATATGCTTAAAATAAAACGTCTGATGCTAAAGCCTATTATCCCAAGGATTTTCAGGGGTAGCCGTTTTGTTAGAAGAAGGATTCTGTCTATGGGTGATCCTATATGCTGTCCTTCGGTTATGTATGCTATGCAGAATCTAAAGCAGCCTGTTTTTGATAATCATTTTGTGTGCTGCGAAGATTGGGAGGCCTGGGAGAAGCTGTCCAGGATGAGGGGGGATTTTATATATATTCCTAAACCCCTTATGTACCATCGTATACACGAGGAATCTACAACTAGCAAAACTCTTGAGGCGGGTGGCCGTATTGAAGAGAATTATGAGATGTTTTGTAAGTTTTGGCCGGCTCCGATTGCTAAGGCTATAAATAAGTTTTATACGAAATCAGAAGATTCTAATGATTTATCAGAAGAGGTTGGAGAATAAGAATGAATCCCAAACTTAAAGTTGATATGGTATATATCATACTTCATTATAATAGTATAGAGGATACAAGGAATTGCATCGAATCCATAAGAGGTCTTAAGACCTATGACTCGACAAATATTTGTAAATATAAGATTGTTATTGTGGATAATGCATCACCCAATGGTACAGGAAAGCAACTCAAGGATGAATATGGTGATGACCAGGATATAGTTATTATTTTAAACAAAGAGAATTCAGGATTTTCTGCAGGAAACAATCTGGGATACCATTATGTAAAAAAGAATATGGATCCGGATTTTATTACTATTTGTAATAATGATATAGTTTTTGATGATAGGGAATATGTAGTAAAGGTTTTTGAGGAATATGAGAAGAAATCCTTTTATGTTCTGGGGCCTGATATATATAATCCCTGCCTTGAAATCCATCAGAGTCCTTTAGGGGAATCCAGTCCTACTATTGCAGCTGCTAAAAGGACTGTTTTTCTTAATACAATTGCAGAGTATACATTTCCTGTTTTTTGGCCGATTTTTGGTAAGAGGGAAGTGGAGAAGGCTAAGAATCGTACTGATTCGGTGGTGGATTATGACAGGCCTAGAGAGGATGTTCCTCTTATGGGAGCATGTCTTGTTTTTTCAAAGGATTTTATGGCTGTGAGAGAGGATGCCTTTGCTCCGGAAACCTTCTTATATTATGAAGAGTTTATGCTTTATAATTTCTGTATTCGTAATGCTTATGCTATGACATATGTTCCTAGTATCCATGTACTGCATTATGAGGGAAGAGCAACAGCGACAGCGTCCTCAGATGAGAGAGATAGGTATAGAAGGCTGGTCAAGAATATAAGAAGAGCAGCTAAGGTATATATACAGGATATGCTTTAATGATAATTATTTATATATAATATTAGGTAATCAAAGGAATAGATTTAATATATGCAGGAAATTGGAGGAAATCAACATAGTCAGGCAGATAAGGAAGAGGCTGTTAAGGTTTCGGGACAGGAAAAAATGATGGGAAGAAGAATTCAGTGGCTGGACAGACTTCTGTTTTGCCCCGAGGATCAGGTTCAAAGGCAGGCTATGATATGGAATACTATTCTTAGTTTTCTAAATGCCTTGCAGTCGGCACTTCTTCTTTTTGTTGTCAGCAGAACCTTGTCTGATGTTGATATTGGTATATTTTCATTTGCATTTTCAGTTGCCTATCTGATGATTATGATAGGAAATTATGGAGTTCGTAATTATCAGGCTACAGATGTAAAGGTACGTTTTGGATTTAAAGAGTATCTTAAGCATAGAGTCATGACCTGTATTATAATGACTATATGTAGTGTGGGATATGTGGTTGTTCGTGGCTATGATTCCCATAAGGCCTGGGTTGTTCTTCTATGCTGTATTCTTAAGGTTATAGAGAGTGTGGAAAATGTATATCATAGTGAATACCAGCGTGGAATGAGACTGGAGGTTGCCGGTAAGATTGGTACAGTCAGGTTTATATGCTGTATGATTGCATTTTTGATTACGCTTTTTGCAACTAAGAATCTGGTGTCGTCTTTCCTTGTTATGGATATTGTGGCTTTGCTTATGTTGATTATTCCTATAATTTATACATATCCCAAGGTTACAATTGCTGAGAATAGTAATGCAGATGAATGGTGGCGTATATTTTTTAAGTGTTTCCCACTATTTCTGTCGTCTTTTTTCAATATATATATTTGCAATGCTTCGAAATATGCTATAGACAAATATTCTGATGAGGTGGTTCAAGGCTATTACGGTATGATTTTTATGCCGGTTTTTGTTATAAATCTTATCAGCAACTGTATATATGGACCTCATCTTGTAGGTCTGGCTAAGTATTGGGCTGATAATAATATTCCTCCACTGAAAAGGTTTGTCAGGAATCAGATAATAATAGTTATTATTGTGACCCTTGTGATTATAGTTGGTGCATATATCTGTGGAATTCAGGTTATGTCTCTCTTTTTTGGTAAGGATCTAAAGCCTTATAAGATGAATCTTCTGATTCTTCTTTTAGGAGGTGGAATGACTGCCCTGGTAGACTTTATGAATAATATTATCACGGTTATTCGTAAGCAGAAGATACTGGTTTGGGTATATGGATTTATATCTCTTGCTTCTTTTATTATTACTCCTATTTTTGTAAAGAATTGGGGGATTGACGGGGCTGCTAATTCATATACTCTGGTTCTTGCTATACAGGCAGTGGTAATGACTATATATGTCCTTTGGGCTATTAAATCTAAGAAATCATAAATTATTGGGAGAATTGATGGAAATAAAAACCTTGGGAGATATTTCAAAGGGAAGAGACAATAACCTTGCTCTGGTGAAGCTGATAGCGGCAATATTGGTTATATACAGCCATTCTTATCCTATAACAGGACATGGAGAAGATTTGATTAGTCGTATAAGTAATGGTCAGATGGGCTGGGGGAGTTTTGCTGTATCTATTTTTTTCTTTTATGGCGGCTTTCTCATTATGAAGAGCGCTGAAAGAAGAAATACATTTGGGGGATATTTTAAAGCCAGATGTTTGAGAATATTTCCTCAGCTTTGGATGGTGGTTCTGGCCTGCGTTTTTGTGGTGGGACCTATTTTTACAAGTTTATCTCCTGGGGATTATTTTTCTGATTTTGGAACCTGGAAATATTTGCTGAATGGGGTATTTGTGCTTGTTCATGAATTACCAGGGGTTTTTACAAATAATATATATGGGGCAACGGTAAATGGACCATTATGGACTTTACCTGTTGAGTTTATATGTTATATTCTTTGCTTTATATATTTCAAGCTGGGACTTGCAAAGGAAAAGAAAACCCTGATTGCGGCTCCTATTGTATTTATTGGAGGAATTGGAGCCTGGCTTATTCTTGCATCCAGTCCCCTTCTTCAGAGTATGTTTCGTCCTATGATGTTTTTCTTTATAGGTATGGCCTATTACATACTTAGAGATAAGATACGTGTACGTCTTGGAATTGTGATAATAGCATTAGCTCTTATGATTATCAGCCTTGTTTTTGGATTTTATTTTGTGGCTATTTATCTGACTCTGCCATATATTCTGGTTTATGTGGGTTTTGGGCTTCCTTTTAGTACTGATAAATGGATGAGGCATTTTGAGGTCTCTTATGGGGCTTATCTTACAGCCTGGCCGGTTCAACAGATTCTTATGAGCCTGACTGGTGGTATGTCTCAGATGCTTAACTTCCTTATAGCTACCTTTGTTGCTTTAATTCTTGGGTTTGTTATGAGTAAGGCAGATGGAGCGATAAATAAACTGTTTAAATAATCGGGAGAAATTATAATGAGTGGTAAGGTTACGGTAATAGTTCCATATTATAACGTGGAAAAATATATAGGTAAGTGCTTGTCCAGTTTAAATAAGCAGGATTATCCTGATTATGATGTGATATTGGTGGATGATAAGAGTCCGGATGGTAGTCGTGCTATTGTGGAGAGATATGTGGCAAGGTACCCGGAAAAGTTCAGGCTTATGGTAAATGAAGAAAACATGGGTCAGGGCAGAAGCAGGATGAGTGCTGTAGAGGCAACGGATGCTGAATATATTATGTTTGTAGATAGCGATGATTACGTCGCAAAGGATTATATAAGTACATTTGTTAAGGCGGCTCAGGGGAAGTCTGATAAAAAGGCTTTAGATGGCTGCGATATGGTGATTTCCGGATTTACCAAGGATATTCAGGGTAATCTAAAAAGATTTAGTGTGGCAGATAGTCCCTTTACTATTCTTCTTTATCCTGTGGCATGTTGTAAGCTTTATCGTAGGGATTTTCTTATTCGCAATAGAATTGATTTTTCTGATAGCAGAAAGGGCGAGGATATATATTTTTCTTTAGCTACATTTTATAGTAGACCTAGGTTTAAGGTGATTAAGTATTATGGCTATTTTTACAGACTTAATCCAACATCTACCACAAGCTCTATGAATTATGAAAATGGATTTGAAGAGATTGTAAAGGATATGTTTGATAAATTCAGGGCTAATTTTGATGTGTCTAAGATGAATGACCGAATGAAGCAGGCTGTGGAATATACCTATATAGCAAATATGGTAAATGCTCTTGTGGTTTATGGCCATGGTTCAAAGCCTGGAAGAATGAGAAAGAAAGTGGAACTTATCAATAAGGATATTAGTGATAATTATCCTAACCTGATGCAGAATCCTTATATGGGTTTGCTTAAACCTTCTAGTGTCAGTCTGAAAATTCGTTTGGGTGTCGGGGCTTTTTATTGGACCAGAAGGTTTGGATTGGATAAGTTGATGTTTGATTTTATATCCCTAATATAGTTTAGGAATTAAGATAATAAAAATTGATTATATCGGGAGTGCAAAATGAAATATACAAATGAGTATTTAGAGGATGTAAATGCTGTATTAAAGAATATACCAGAATTGGAGGAGCTTCGCGGTAAGGGAATTCTTATTACAGGAGCTACAGGACTTATATGTTCTGCAGTGGCTGATCTTTTATTTAGCCTGAATATTGAGCAGGATTATGGAATGACTATATATCTTGCTGGACGTGATGAAGATAGAATGGCAAAGAGATTTGGACAGAGAGTAGATAAGAAGGACTATGTTTTTGTCCAGTATGATGCCGCAAAGGGTGGTCTTGATGTAAAGGGAGCAGCCATAGATTATATAATTCATGGGGCCAGCAATGCTGATCCTAAGCGTATTATGGCTGAACCTGTTGAGACTATGCTGGCAAATATTCAGGGGATTTCTGCTATTCTTGATTCTATTGATAAGGATAAGCTAAGTCGTTTTCTTTATGTTTCATCCAGTGAGGTATATGGGGTTAATGAGAAATTTGAACCTTATACAGAGAACCAGTTTGGTTATGTGGATATTCTAAATCCTCGTTCCTCTTATCCTAGTTCAAAGAGGGCGGCAGAAACTCTTTTGGTTGCGTATGCAGAGGAATATGGAATAGATGTGGTTATGGTTCGCCCGGGTTATATATATGGTCCTACTGTTAAGACAAGTGACAGCAGGGCTTCGGCTGACTTTTCCTTCAAGGCAGTGAGGGGTCAGGAAATAGTTATGAAGAGTAAGGGAGAACAGCTTAGGTCCTATTGTCATGTACTTGATTGTGCATCAGCTATGCTGGCAGTTCTTATTAAGGGAGAAAATAAAGAGGCTTATAATATATCGGCTCCTATTTCTATAGTTACCATTAGGGAAATGGCAGAGGCTTTTGCTGAGGCTGGTGGAGTAAAGATTACATTTGACCTTCCAACAGAGGCAGAAACAAAGTCCTATAATAAGGTACCTTGTTCGGCACTTAATTCAGATAAGCTGGAGGCTCTTGGCTGGAAGGCTGAGTTTGATATGAAGAGAGGGGCTGAGAGAACTGTGCTTGAAATGAAACAGATATTTTAGATTAAGCTGGGCTGTTTGGTGCAAAGCAGATATTTTAAATTAAGCTGGGCTGTTTGGTGCAAAGCAGATATCTTAGATTAAGCTGGGCTGTTTAGTGCAAAGCAGATATTTTAGATTAAGCTGGGCTGTTTAGGATAAAACAGATGGTTTATATGAAAAGGAATGTGAAATATGTCGGAAAATAAACAAGGATTTTTCTTTGACAGAGTAAGAAGTGATGCCAGCGGAAAGCGTCGTCTCGTGGTCGTGGGATATGCTTATGATGGGTTCGTAGATATTATGAAACCAAGGGCTGCCATCTTTGTAAAGGGGCATCCGGTAAAGGCTCTTTCCTGTACTGTGGAATCTTTGAAGCTTCCTCTTATAGAAATGAAAAGAAGAAATGGGGAAACTATATCTCATATTGCTATGATTTATGTAGATATGGAAGGTTTGAGCCGGGAAAAAATCAATAAATATGGTGACAGCGCAAAGCTTGTAGTTATAGGTGAGGTTTATCCTCTTGATTTTACCGAAGACCTTGAAAATGACTATGCCATGGTCGGTAACACAGATGGTGACATGGTAAAGGATAGTGAAAGCTTTATTGATGCTAGTAGCAATAGTCAGGATTATGACCAGGAAGAGGAATTAGAAAATAAGGATTATGACCTTAATGTGGTAAAGAATCTTGATGGCTCTGTTAAACCTCATAGGGAGATATTTTTCAAGGATTCTATGAAAAAGGTTCTTAAGGAACTGGATACCTATAACATGAGTGTGGACCTTGCCTATGTTGAGGATGGTAAAACCATTATCAAGGGTTGGATGGATGGAGGTCCGGATACAATAATTAAGATTCAGTCCCTTGCTAAAGATAGTGGAGATATGAGCCCGGATTCTTATCTGAAATATGATATAAAATTTGGGGACAGGGAAGACGTGGAAAAGCTTTTCCTGGAATGCTCTGATGATTTTAAACCTGGCTTTGAGATTAGCCTGGAGGGAGAATATAAGAAGCTTAGCCTTATAATGAAGAAGGGAAATCGTGGATTTACTCAGAAGGTTCATACCAGTAAAAGCAGCGATGAAAATTCCAGGATAAATACCATTTCCCGTTATCAGGAAAAGCTTAGCAGAAATCTTAGGACCTATGGATTTAGGGAAACTATGTCCAAGGTTAAGGTTAGACTTTCTCCTTCATATCTTAATCTTAACAGGCATTATGAAAAATGGATTAAGAGTATATCTCCGGGAGAGATAGAGCTTGGTAAACAGAGGGCAAGGCAGGCGGAGTTTGAATATCGTCCCCTTCTCAGTGTGTTGGTTCCTCTTTATGAGACAGAGGAGGTTTTCCTGGATGAACTGATAGCTTCTATTCAGGCTCAGACCTATCCTAACTGGGAGCTTTGTTTTTCTGACGGAAGTCATGACTCCTCAAGACTTAAGAAAATTATTGGAAAATATATAGAGACAGACCCTAGAATTAAATATGTGGCAGAGCTACCTGGTCCTCTTGGTATTTCTTCAAATACTAATCAGGCCTTTTCTATAGCCCGGGGTGATTATATAGTTTTAGGTGACCATGATGATCTCTTTACTCCTGATGCTTTTTATGAGGCTGTAAGAGCCATGAATGAATATTTGACTCAGGATTCAGAGAAATTGTATGATTCGGATGTTTCTGGTGATTCTAATAATTATAATAATTCTAATGATGAATTCAATGGCATAGATACCTTGGCGGATGTTATATATACTGATGAGGATAAGACCAATGCCAATGCAAAAAAGAGGTTTGAACCTAATATCAAGCCTGACTTTAATTTGGAGCTTCTGGAAAGCTGCAATTATATAACCCATATGTTTGTGGCAAGAAAAAGTCTTGTGGATGAGGTAGGGCTTTTTGATGATACCTATAATGGGGCTCAGGATTATGATTTTATTCTTAGGTGTACTGAGAAAGCCCGTATGATAGTTCATGTTCCTATGATTGTATACAGCTGGCGTATAAATGACACATCTACGGCTGGTAATCCTGCTGCTAAAATGTATGCTTATGATGCGGGTGTTAAGGCACTTCAGGCTCATTACGACAGACTTGGTATAGATGCTAAGGCTGAGATAAGTGACCACCTGGGTTATTATCATACTGCCTATCCTATGCCGGAAAATGCCATTGTTTACGTGGCTGTAATTGATGCAGACAAGGATGAGGCTTATGAGAAGACAGTTTCTTCTATAAAGAGTAAATCAAGGTTCAAGAATCTTAAGTTTCTCCGGGTAAGGGGAGAAGGAAATGAACATAATTATGCCAAACAGATGAATTATTCCTTTATGCTAGTGGACGAAAAAATTCAGCATAGTTCAATAAATCCAGCAGATGTCTATATCTGCTTCATCCAGTCAGGGCTTACAATGATGGGGGAAAATGGTATAGCTGGAATGCTTTCTTATCTGGCAGGCCGTCCTTATGTGGCTGCCGTGGGAGGAAAGGTATTTGCTGTTGGTGGAACTCTTGCTCATGCGGGTGTGATTATTGACTTCGGAAGTGTGGAAGGCTGGATGTATACAAGGCATAGTAAGTACGATGATTTATATTTTAATTATAGTGCCTATACAGCTCTTCGCCGTGGAGTAACAATTTTTAGACTGGAAGATTTACGTAAATATGGTAAATTTAATGAAGGGTATAAGGGTGAGTATTCGCTTATAGAATATACTTATCTTATGACCAGGGATGGCAGGACATCTATATATGATGGCGCTGCGGAATTTCTTATTAAGCCTGATAAAGGTAAGGATGCGGATAATTCCTTTGAATCGATTTCTGATAAGCTGAGTGAATTTAATGCATTTATGAAAAATCATAAAGAGATTTACAAGGAAGGCGATAAGTATTATAGTAACACGGTCAGAAGAGATTCTAAGTAGTATAGGTCTTTAAAAACTTGTATATTATTTGAATCTTGTTTAGTGATAAATTTTTGATTTGAAATGTAATAGACAGGGAGGTATGTAAAATGAAGGGAATTATACTTGCTGGAGGTTCCGGCACCAGACTTTATCCATTAACAAAGGCTGTTTCAAAGCAGATGATGCCGGTTTATGATAAGCCTATGATTTATTATCCACTTTCAACACTTATGCTTGCAGGTATCAGAGAGGTTCTTATTATCTCTACACCTAGAGATCTGCCTGCATTTAAGGAGCTTTTTGGAAGTGGTGAGCAGTTAGGTATGAGCTTCTCATATGCTGTACAGGAGGTACCTAGAGGACTGGCCGATGCATTTATCATTGGAGAAGAATTTATAGGAAATGATAATGTGGCTCTTGTTCTGGGGGATAATATATTCTATGGTCAGAGCTTTTCAAAGGTTCTTAAGGCTGCTGCTTCAAGAGAAAAGGGAGCAACAATCTTTGGTTATTATGTAAAGGACCCAAGAGAGTATGGAGTTGTTGAGTTTGATGAGAATGGAAAGGCTCTTTCTATTGAGGAGAAGCCTGCTAATCCTAAGTCTAACTATGCTGTTCCTGGCCTTTATTTCTATGATAATGATGTTGTTGAAATTGCTAAGAATGTTAAGCCATCAGCTAGAGGCGAAATCGAAATTACCTCTATTAACAATGAGTACCTTAACCGTGGAAGTCTTATGGTTGAGACCCTTGGACGTGGCTTTGCATGGCTGGATACCGGAAATCATGATATGCTGCTTGATGCTGCTGATTTCGTTGCTGCTTTCCAGAAGAGACAGGGAATGTATATTTCATGTATAGAGGAAATTGCTTACAGAAGAGGATTCATTACAAAGGAACAGCTTTTAAGTCTTGCAGAGCCTCTTATGAAAACTGCTTATGGTCAGTATCTTGTTGATATTGCTAATGGGTTATAAAATCTGATTTTTTATTTAAGGATTATTTATATGCTTAGTGATGCTGACGCATTATAATATATGATATTTATTGCTTGCAAAGAGAGACTTTTAACATTTTTGTAAAAAAATTAACAATTTTGTAACAAAAGGGTTGACATAAATCTGTCAACCCTTTATACTGATTTTGATTTTAGTTTACGTAATTTTGCAGTTTTATCATATTTCGCATGGTTTCAAAAATATTGAAAATAGGAAGGTATTTCTATGAATAAATTGTGCATCAGAAAGGGCTTATCCTTACTGCTTAGTTTTATAATGATATTTGGTATTGTTTACAACACTTCGTTTACTGTTAGGGCCGAAGATACTATTTTAATTGAAGATACAATAGTGGATGAAGATACTTTGGTGGACGAAGGTACCGTGGCAGATGAGGATGCTGTAGAAGATGAAAATGCTGAAATTGATGAAGAAACAGTAGTGGCTTCTAAAGAAGGTGAGAAAGTAGTCATAGTTCTTGATCCTGGTCATGGTGGAACAGATACTGGTGCTGCTTATACCTGGAATGGTGCCAGCTATGTCGAAAGGGATATAAATCAGGCCATAGCAAATGCTTGTAAGACAGAGCTTGAGAAGGACAGCAGGGTAAAGGTTTACATGACACGTACTTCTACTAGTGAAGCTCTTCATGGAAGTATAGGAAATGACCTTGACTGGAGATGTGATTATGCTCATAGTGTTGCGGCAGATATATTTATCAGTATACATTGTAATTCTTCTGCAACTGCAAATTCCAAATCAGGTGCAGAGGTTTATGTTCCTAATTCAAGCTATTGTAAAACTGCTGCAGATGTAGGTAAGACTGTTGGTATATCTATTGGTAAACAGCTTAATGCTCTTGGTATATCTAATGGAGCAACCTATACACGTAGTTCACAGAATGGTAGTAAATATGATGATGGTTCTATAGCTGATTACTATGCTGTAATCAGGGGCTGTAAGGAATATTGTATTCCTAGTATGATTGTTGAACATGCTTACGTAAATAATAGTAGTGATTGTTCAAACTTCTTTGGAACATGGGATAAGATTGCCAAGCTTGGTGTAGCCGATGCAAAGGGAATCATAGAGAATATAGAACTTTTGGAAAAGAACAGGGTAGACCCTACTATTGCTCCTACAGCTGATTCACAGGGCTGGGTTCAAAAGGGAAACTTCTGGGTCTATTATAATGAGAAGAAGGAACTTCAAAAGGGATTTTTTGAAGTAGATGGACAGAAGTATTATGCAAAGAGTACTGGTGAGGTAGCTACTGGCTGGCAGAAGATAGAAGATAATTGGTATTTCTTCAACGAGCGTGGTGCTATGCAGACCAGCATCTGGAAGCAGTCAGGTTCCAGCTGGTATTGGTTTAAGGCTGATGGAAAGGCTGCTAAGGGACCGACTGAGGTTCAGGGTCTCTGGTATCTTTTTGATAATGATTCCGTTATGAAAACCGGCTGGCAGAAATATAATAACAAATGGTATTATATGAATTCATCGGGTGCTATGTATAGAAATGCATGGTACTGTGGAAGTGGTTCCTGGTATTACCTTACTGAAGATGGAACTATGGCAACTGGCTATAAGGTGATTAGCGATGTAGCTTATTGCTTTGATTCTAATGGTGTAATGGCTAGTGGCTGGATGTATACTGATAATAAATGGTATTATGCTCTTAGTTCGGGTGCTCTTGTGGTTAATTCCTGGGCTAAGGTTGGTGGAATATGGTACTATTTTGGTGATAGTGGAAAAATGGAAACCGGTCTTATAAATGCGGGCGGTGGATTATATTATTATCTGAATTCTAGTGGTGCTCTTCAGTATGGTTGGATATATGACGGTACTTATTGGTATTATGGACTTGATTCTGGAGCGGTACTCAGGGCAACCTGGTTTAAATCTGGTTCTGACTGGTATTATTTTAATGATAAGTGCAAAATGCTGACTGGTGTCCATGATATAAATGGTACTATTTACTGCTTTAATTCAAGTGGTCAGATGGAGTCCTCTGGTTGGATTTCATCTGGAAATAACTGGTATTATGCAGATTCCTCTGGTACATGTGCTAAATCTGAATGGAAGGAACTCAGCGGAACTAAGTATTACTTCGATGAGAATGGCAAGATGGTTACAGGGTCCTTCATTGATGGTGATACAGAGTATATATTTAACGCGGATGGTGCATTTGTAAAATCACAGGCGGCTCCAAAGAAGGAAACCACTACTCAGAATAAAACAGAAGATACTGGTGCTGAGACTGATGAGAAAACCTCCGTAGAGGAAACTGAAGTTGCTGATGCTTCTATTTATGAGGGAGTTAATCTTTCAGATACAAGTACCTTATATGCAATAATGGGTGCAAGTAGTAAGACGGCTGACCAGATGGCGGCTTTATACAAGGCTAAGGGTTATACCTATCCTGCAGAAGCACTTGCGGCTGGTGGTGCAGGGGATATAGAAACATTTGCTAAAATCATAGTTGAAGAAGCAAATGCAGAAGGAGTTAAGGCTGAGGTTGTATTTGCTCAGATCATGCATGAAACAGGATGGCTTCAGTATGGCGGCGACGTTAAGATTGAGCAGTTTAATTTCTGTGGAATGGGTGCAATCGGTGGCGGAGAGCCTGGATACAGCTTTACAGACGTACGCGAAGGAATCCGTGTAGATGTTCAGCATCTTAAGGCTTATGCTTCAACAGAGGCTCTTAAGAATACCTGTGTAGATCCAAGATTCAAATATGTTGAAAGAGGAGTGTCTCCATATGTTGAATACCTGGGCCAGAAGGAAAATCCATCCGGCAAGGGCTGGGCTACAAATGTAGGCTACGGAATCTATATAGTTAAAATAATTCAGGCTATGTAATTTATCAGGATTACCCCGTGGGAAATCTGAAGAATATTTAAAAATCACTTGAATTATGCGCAGTTTCTACTTATAATAAGCGCATGTTATAAGAAATGCTATGAAAAGGTATGCTATTCATTCGACTATCACAGGGAGCGGAGGCCATGGACTGAGAGCCGCCAGCGGGTCATATGGATGAGGAAGCAGTAACGACCTTGGAGCCTTTCCGCTTTGTCACTGCGTTATGTGTATAAAGTTATAAATGCGGGTGGTACCGCGGTTGGTTATATAGACTTTAAAAAGATTTAGAGTGAACTGATCGCCCCGAGGTGTATTAAAAGCGCCTCGGGGCTTTTTGTATTTACCAAAAGGGACAGACCCCTTTGGCAAAATTATTAGGAAAAGAGGAATAAATGATGGAGTTTAAGAACATTTACAGAGACAAGACAATTGATAAGATGAGTGAGGCTGATGTTGGTTCCAATGTCAGACTTGCAGGATGGGTTGAGAATATCCGTGATCATGGTGGTGTTTCTTTCATAGATCTTCGTGATATGTATGGAGTGATGCAGGTGGTTCTTCGTGATACTAATCTTCTTGAGGGTATCGTTAGAGAGCAGGCTATTTCAGTAGAGGGTCTGGTGGAGCATCGTGATGAGGAAACCTACAATCCAAAGATTCCTACAGGTACTATTGAGGTTGAGGCTCATTCTATAGATATACTTGGAAAGGTTTATAACCAGCTTCCATTTGAAATCATGACTTCCAAGGAGGTTCGTGAGGACGTACGTCTTAAGTATAGATATCTGGATCTGAGAAATGAAAAGGTTAAGGATAATATTCTTTTCAGAAGCAAGGTTATAAGCTATATAAGAAGACGTATGGAGGAAATGGGATTTGTAGAGATTTCAACTCCAATACTCTGCGCTTCATCACCTGAGGGTGCTCGTGATTATATAGTTCCATCACGTCGTTATAAGGGTAAGTTCTATGCCCTTCCACAGGCACCACAGCAGTACAAGCAGCTCCTTATGGTTTCTGGATTTGATAAGTATTTCCAGATTGCTCCATGCTTCAGAGATGAGGATGCAAGAGCAGACCGTTCACCAGGAGAGTTCTACCAGCTTGACTTTGAAATGAGCTTTGCAACCCAGGAAGATGTATTTAAGGTAGGAGAGCAGATCCTTTCTGACGTATTCTCCAAGTTTGCACCAGAGGGATATACTGTAACCCAGGCTCCATTCCCAATCATCAGCTACAAGGAATCCATGCTGAAATATGGAACAGATAAGCCGGACCTCAGAAATCCACTCGAGATAATCGACCTTTCTGAATTCTTCCAGAGATGTACATTTAAGCCATTCCACGGCAAGACAGTTCGTGCTATCAATGTACATGCCAAGCTCAGCAAGGGTCAGCATGAGAAAATGTTAAAGTTTGCCCAGTCTATCGGCATGGGCGGTCTTGGATATCTTGAGGTTCTTGAGGATGGCTCTTATAAGGGACCTATCGACAAGTTTATACCAGAAGATATGAAGGAAGAACTTCGTCAGACTGTTGGACTTGAGGTTGGAGATACAATCTTCTTCATAGCAGATAAAGAGGTAAATGCAGCTCTCTACGCAGGTCAGATCAGAACTGAGCTTGGAAACAGACTTGACCTTCTTGAGAAGAATGCATACAGATTCTGCTACATCAATGACTTCCCAATGTATGAGCTGGATGAGGAAACAAAGCAGCCTGCATTTACACATAACCCATTCTCTATGCCACAGGGTGGACTTGAGGCCCTTGAGAATGAAGATCCACTTACAATACTTGCTTACCAGTATGATATTGTATGTAACGGAGTTGAGCTTTCATCAGGAGCAGTCAGAAATCATGACATGCAGATCATGGAGAAGGCATTTGAAATCGCAGGATATTCTAAGGATGTTCTGGAGCAGAAATTCGGAGCCCTTTACACAGCATTCCAGTTCGGAGCACCTCCACACGCAGGAATGGCTCCTGGAATTGACCGTATGATCATGCTCCTTAAGAATGAAGAAAATATTCGTGAAGTAATAGCATTTCCAATGAACGGAAATGGACAGGATATGATGTGTGGAGCACCTGGAGATGTAACAGAGCTTCAGCTTAGAGAGACACATATCAAGGTTCGTGCCTAGTAGCTAAAGGTAAGAATAAATATTAATGGAGGCAAAGAATGCAGATAACAGACGAAACAATTGAGTATGTTGGTATCCTTGCAAAGCTTGAACTTTCTGATCAGGAAAAGGAACAGTCAAAGAAGGACCTGTCTGATATGCTTGACTATGTTGGTAAGCTTAATGAGCTTGACACCAGCAATGTCCAGCCTATGTCTCATACATTTCCAATCTCAAATGTAATGAGAGAGGACGTGGTAACAAATGGAGACGATAAGGAAAATATGCTGAAAAATGCACCTGAAAGTAACGAGGATGCTTATATAGTTCCAAATACTTTCTAGTGATAAGTGATAAAGAAAATTTCGAATTAGGATTTTAGAAAATTTATAAATTTATAGATAGTCCTTAAATTTAGCTAATCCTTAAATTTATATATGACCTAAAATCCGTGAATAATAAAAGGAGAAATGTAATGTCAGACATTCTATCCCTTAGCGCTGTAGAGCTGGGTAAGAAAATAGCTGGTGGAGAGATAAGCTCGCTTGAAGCTACCAAGGCTTACCTGGATGCAATAGGTGCTAAAGATAAAGAAATAAATGCATATATAACGGTTGATACAGCTGGTGCCCTAAAGGCTGCAGAGGAAGCTGATAAGAAAATAGCTGCCGGCCAGCTTACAGGACCCCTTGCAGGTGTTCCGGTTGCCATCAAGGACAACATGTGTATAGAAGGAACTCTTACAACCTGTGCATCACATATACTTGATAACTTTGTACCAACCTATACTTCAACTGCTGTTGAAAAGCTTAAGGCAGCTGGAGCCATAGTCCTTGGAAGAACAAATATGGATGAGTTCGCCATGGGAAGCACCACAGAGACTTCCTACTTTGGCCCAACAAAAAATCCACGTGATCTGACCCGCGTACCAGGTGGTTCATCAGGTGGTTCTGCCGCTGCTGTAGCCGCAAATGAATGCGCCGCAGCCCTTGGTTC
This sequence comes from Eubacterium sp., assembly GCA_024696635.1. Taxonomy (GTDB): domain Bacteria; phylum Bacillota; class Clostridia; order Lachnospirales; family Lachnospiraceae; genus Eubacterium_Q. Next base: position 28,462 of record JAILGP010000172.1, read on the forward strand.
AGATACTGGTGGTTCCATTCGTCAGCCTGCATCCTTCTGCGGAGTAACAGGAATCAAGCCAACCTACGGAAGAGTATCCCGTTATGGACTTATAGCCTACGGCTCATCTCTTGATCAGATTGGTCCTCTTGGTAAAAATGTTACTGACTGCGCAACTGTTTTAGAGATAATATCCGGCTACGATCCAAAGGATTCCACATCTGCAGGTGGAGATAAGGAATCCTCCGGAGATCCAAGAACCACAGATATTAAGTTTACTGAGGCTCTTGTGGATGACGTAAAGGGAATGAAAATCGGTGTTCCAAGAGACTATTTCCTTGAGGGTATTGATGAGGATGTTAAGAAGGCTGTACTTGATGCGGCCGAGGTATTTAAGTCTAAGGGAGCTATAGTAGAGGAATTTGACCTTGGTATGGTTGAATATGCAATTCCTGCTTACTATGTAATAGCCTGTGCCGAGGCTTCTTCAAACCTTGAAAGATTTGATGGAGTTAAGTATGGTTACAGAACAAAGGACTATACAGATCTTCATAACATGTATAAGAAAACACGTTCAGAAGGCTTTGGTCCTGAGGTTAAGCGTCGTATCATGCTTGGTTCCTTTGTTCTTTCGTCAGGTTACTATGATGCTTACTATGTAAAGGCTCTTAGGGTAAAGGCTCTGATCAAGCAGGCGTTTGACAAGGCATTTGAAAAGTACGATGTAATACTTGGACCTGTAGCTCCAACCTCAGCTCTTAAGCTTGGAGAATCCTTAAGTGATCCTATTCAGATGTACCTTGGTGATATATATACCGTATCTGTAAATCTTGCAGGACTTCCTGGAATCTCTCTTCCATGTGGTGAGGATAAGGAAGGACTTCCTATTGGTCTTCAGCTTCTGGGCCAGACCTTTGATGAGAAGAAGATTATACAGGCAGCTTATACCTATGAAAATTATAGATTAAATAATATGAAACTTGGCTGTGATCAGGCCCTTGGCTTACTTAGTGCACAGTCTGGAAAGGAGGCCTAATCATGTCAAAAGAATATGAAGTAATGATCGGCCTCGAGGTACATGTGGAGCTGAATACCAAAACCAAGATATTCTGCGGCTGTTCTACTGCATTTGGCGGAGCCCCAAATACACATGTATGCCCTGTATGCTCAGGTATGCCGGGTTCACTTCCTGTACTTAACAAGGAGGTTGTAAATAAGGCTATATCAGTTGGTCTTGCAACTAACTGCCATATAACAAGAAATTCAAAGTTTGACCGTAAGAATTATTTCTATCCAGATAATCCACAGAATTATCAGATATCACAGCTTTACTATCCAATCTGCCGTAATGGTCATGTGGAGATAGAGGTTGATAATCCTGATGGAATTGACAGTCAGGAAATGCATACTCTCTGGGTAGATGGCGAGACAGATGACAAATGTAAATTAATAACAGACTCTGAAAGAATAGAGAAGGGAAAAGCTCTTGCAACCTACAAGAAGGCTGTTCGTATCCATGAGATACATATGGAAGAGGATGCCGGAAAGCTGGTGCATGACGCCTTCACAGATGAGACATGGGTTGATTTTAACCGTTCAGGTGTACCTCTTATCGAGATAGTTTCTGAGCCTGATATGCGTTCTGCTGATGAGGTTATTGCTTACCTTGAGAAGCTTCGTGAGACAGTACAGTACCTTGGAGCTTCTGACTGCAAGCTTAATGAGGGTTCCATGAGAGCCGATGTAAACCTTTCAATCAGGGAAAAGGGTTCAGATAAGTATGGAACAAGAACAGAGTCCAAGAACCTTAATTCCTTCAGGGCAATCAAGAGATGTATAGAAGCTGAAATCGAGCGCCAGATTGATATAATAGAGGAAGGCGGCAAGGTTGTACAGGAAACTCGTCGTTGGGATGATGAAAAGGGTTATTCATATCCAATGCGTTCCAAGGAAGATGCACAGGATTACAGATATTTCCCGGATCCAGACCTTGTTCCACTTGTAATTAGTCAGGAGTGGATAGATAATATAAGAGATGCACAGCCAGAGCTTCGTAATGCAAAGAAGATCCGTTATAAGGAGGAACTTGGACTTCCTGATTATGATGTGGACCAGATAACAAGCGAAAAGGCGCTGGCCGACCTCTTTGAAGAGGCTGTAGCTGAGGGGGCTGATCCAAAGAAGACCTCTAACTGGCTTATGGTTGAGACCCAGAGACTTATGAAGGAAAATAATCTGGATGCAGACCAGCTTAAGTTCTCAGGTACAAATCTTGCTAAGCTTGTAAAGCTTGTGGAAGCAAAGGAAATAAATAATGCTGTTGCAAAGGAAGTCTTTGAGAAGGCTGTATTCATGGATAATCTTGATCCTGAAAAATATGTGGCAGACAATAACCTTTCCACAAAGGCAGATTCCGGTCAGCTTCAGGAGGTAATAAAGAGAGCTATTGAGGCAAATCCTAAGGCTGTTGAAGATGTAAAGAATGGTAAGGGTAAGGCAATTGGCGCAATCGTTGGATTTGTTATGAAGGAAATGAAGGGCAAATGTGATCCAGCCGAGGCCAACCGTCTTATTGCTGAAGAGCTTGCTAAGATGTAAGGCTTGGAAATATAGTGTAAAGTTAAATGTAGAATTATATAAAAATAAGGAGAAACAGAATGAAAACATATCTCGTAACAGGTGGAGCTGGATTTATAGGATCTAATTATATTCATTATATGTTTGATAAATATGGTGATGATATTCGTATCATTAACGTAGATAAGCTTACTTATGCAGGAAATCTTGAGAACCTTAAGGATATAGAAGCAAAGGAAAACTATACCTTCGTAAAGGCTGATATCTGCGATAAGGATGCCATTATGAAAATCTTTGAAGAGAATGAGATTGACAGAGTGGTACATTTTGCGGCAGAGTCACATGTAGACCGTTCAATAAAGAATCCTGAAGTTTTTGTAAAGACAAATGTACTTGGTACAGCTGTTATGCTTAACTCAGCTAAGGCTGCATGGGAGAATGAGGACGGAAGCTTCAAGGAGGATAAGAGATTCCTTCATGTTTCTACAGATGAGGTATATGGTTCACTTCCAGATGATCCAGATGCATATTTCTATGAGACAACACCAATCGATCCACACAGCCCATATTCATCAAGTAAGGCATCATCAGACCTTCTTGTTAAGGCTTATGTTGATACATATCATTTCCCTGCAGTTATCACAAACTGCTCAAATAACTATGGTGCATATCAGTTCCCAGAGAAGCTGATTCCCCTTATCATCAATAATGCACTTTCAGGAAAGAAACTTCCTGTATATGGCGATGGTAAGAATGTACGTGACTGGCTCTATGTTATGGACCATGCTAAGGGTATAGATATGGCAACTGAAAAGGGTAGAATCGGAGAGAGATACAACATCGGTGGCCACAATGAGAAGCAGAATATTGAGATAATCAATATCATCATCGAGACACTTCAGGAGCTTCTTCCAGACTCAGATCCTCGTAAGGCAAATGTTACTAAGGATCTTATTACATACGTTTCAGACCGTAAGGGACACGACCGTCGTTATGCTATAGCTCCTGATAAGATCAAGGCTGAAATCGGCTGGTATCCTGAGACTATGTTCAAGGATGGAATCCGTCTTACAATCAAGTGGTATCTTGAAAATGAAGAGTGGATGAAGAATGTAACAAGTGGCGATTATCAGAAGTATTATGAAGGAATGTATTCAAACAGATAATATATAAAAAGATAATATATAAACATTTAAGAAATGGCGTGAAATCATGACAATGCTTACAATAGTTATGCCTTGTTATAACGAGGGGCAACGAATATACAGAAACTTAATAGAGACGGCGACTCAGGTAGAAAAATTCTGCCATAGTTTTAAGATAGTAGTTGTAAATGACGGCAGTAATGATGAAACAGAGTCAGAGATTAGAAGAGCCATTGCCAGGGATAGGAGAATTGCTTGTATATCCTATAAGAAAAACCGTGGTAAGGGTTATGCTGTAAGAAGAGGCATCATGGCTTCAAATTCTATGTATACAGCATTTCTCGATGCCGACCTGGAGCTTCCACCATATCTGCTGGGGGGCTTCATGAAAAAAATGGAGGAGGAGCCTATTGATATTGTTATAGGTTCCAAGCTTCATCCTGATTCTCAGGTGGAATATCCATTTTTCAGAAAGCTGATGAGTATGGGATATTACTGGTTTATTAAAATTCTTTTCGGACTGAATTTGAGAGATACTCAGACGGGTATTAAGCTTTTTAAAACCGAAGTGGCAAAGCACATAATGAAGCATGTGAGAACTGGTGGCTATTCCTTTGATATAGAGACTCTTGCCATAGCTGATAAGGCTGGATATAGTATAGAGGAAATGCCTGTTGTTGTGAATTTCTCACGTAACAAGGACAGCAAATCAAAAATAAAGGTAAGAAGCATATATGATATGGTTAGGGATTCACTGAGAATCAAAATGTATGTTTCTAAGTTGAAACTGAATTCTGGAGGACTATCAGATGGCTAGAAGGTCATATGATGATATTGATGAGGAATTGGCAGACAAGCTGGATAATCCCCCTAGTTCTAAGAAAAAGAAGAGAAGGCGGAGAAGAGTCAGCCCATTGGTAAAATGGGGAATAGCATTTATCGTTGAACTTATACTCATAATGATTTTGGGCTACGGTTTCGTGAAGGCTTTGGTTCATGACAAGTACCGTAAGTTTAATCATGTGGAGGATATGCAGGTTGAGGACCTGGAGATAAATGAAGGAATCAGTGAAGAGTTGGACAGTTATACCAATATTGCCCTATTTGGAATTGATGCCAGGGACAATTCTCTTGGAAAGGGAAGCCGCAGCGACGCAATTCTCATTGCAAGTATCAATAATGATACAAAAAAAATAAAGCTTCTGTCAGTATATAGAGATACCTTACTTCAGGTATCTAAGGAAGATGGAACGTCGGTTACCACAAAGGTTAATTCGGCTTATGCTTATGGCGGACCGGAGCTTGCAGTTCAGACTCTTAATAAGAATCTGGACCTTAATATCACGGAATATGTAACCCTTAATTGGGAGGCTTTAACGCGTACTATTGACGCGCTTGGAGGAATCACAGTCCATATTGAGGAAAATGAACTTGATACCCTTAATGGTGTTCTTGCGGAGCAGATTGCCGTAAATGGTATCAATTCTGATGGTGTTTATGAAACGGGCTATGTGATACTGAACGGTGCTCAGGCTACGGCCTATTCGAGAATCAGAAGTACTGATCAGGGCGATATAACACGTACAGAGCGTCAGCGCGAGGTTGTGGAAGCTATGCTTACCAAAGCCAAGCAGTCTGATATTATGACCCTTAATTCTATAATAGACCAGGTTTTTCCTTATGTGGGTACATCCATAACAGAGGAACAAATCTATGAGCTGGTTAAGGGAGTGACTTCCTACGAATTAGAAGGCAGCGTAGGATTTCCGGTTGAGTGGGAGTTTTATTCCACAGAAACCAAGGGCTCATGTATAGCGCCAGTTGATCTTACTGAAAATGTTATAGCCATGCAAAAGTATCTTTTTAATACTAGTGGCTATGTTCCAACTAAGACCGTGCAGGGAATCAGCGCAATGATTACTGCAGAAACTGGTTTTGGCAGCCAGGGACCAATTACAATTCCTGAACCTGAGGAAGAGGATCAGGGGCAGGAATCAGAATAAAAGGTCGAAGCAATACAAATTTATAACGATTATATTATGCCGGATGGGTTATTAGGGAGGCCAGTCCGGCATTGATATGTATAGGTCCGGAATCAGAGGCTGGACCAAAAAAATTAATATACCGGGAGACAAATATCATGAGTAACATTATAGTAGCACAGTCAGGGGGGCCAACATCTGCTATAAATGCATCGTTGATTGGAGTGGTAAGAGCAGCCAGAGAGAGTGAGACATATGATAAGATATATGGTGCTCTTCACGGTATTAGTGGGGTGATAAATGAGGATTTTCTGGATATGACAGATTTATCTGATGATGTAATTATCAGAACACCTGCCTCTTATCTGGGATCCTGCAGGGTGAAAATGCCTATGGTTTCACCAGAGGATGAGACTTATAAAAAGGTCTTTGAAATTTTTGGAAAATATGATGTCGGAGCATTTTTCTATATAGGTGGAAATGACTCCATGGACACAGTGGATAAGCTTAGTAAATATGCAAAGCTTATAGGAAGTAATATCCGTTTTGCCGGAGTTCCTAAAACCATTGATAATGATCTTGTTAATATAGATCATACTCCGGGTTATGGTTCGGCGGCTAAGTTTATAGCTTCAACTATGCTGGAAATAGGCTACGATACAGCAGTATATGAAGCTCAGTGTGTAACTATAGTGGAAATAATGGGTAGAAATGCAGGCTGGCTTACAGCTGCTGCAGCTCTTGCCAGAAATGAGTACAATCCTACACCTCAACTTGTTTATCTGCCAGAGGTTAATCATTCTGTAGATGAATTTATAGATGATGTGAAGAGGGTTCTGGAGAAGACCAATAATGTGGTAGTGGCCGTATCTGAAGGCATGAAGGATAAGGATGGCAATTACTTGACAGCATCAGATGCAAAAGAGGATAAATTTGGTCATGCCCAGCTTTCAGGTGTTGGTAAATATCTTGAATCAGTTGTAATAGACAGACTTGGAATAAAATGCAGATCTGTGGAGCTTAATATTCTCCAGAGATGTGCTGGACATATGGCTTCAGAAACTGATCTTTCTGAGGCAGAGAACCTTGGCTGGTATGCAGTCGAGAAAACAATAGAAGGAAACACCGGGTTCATGGCTTCTATTAAAAGGGTAGATAAGGTAGATGGTATTATGGATCTGGATGCTTCTGTAAAGGATGAGTATTCAGTAAGCTTTTATATGGTAGAACTGGATTCTATAGCAAATCAGGAACGCTGTGTTCCTAGAAATTGGATAAATGAAGCAGGTAATGATGTTACTGATGAGATGCTGGATTATATAAGGCCACTCATACAGGGAGAGATGGAAATCTCTTACAAAAACGGGCTTCCAATTTATACGCCAATACCTCATTTGACGTCAAATTATACTTGCAATAAAGCTAATCAAATACTATAATTAAGTTATCTTAATAAGATAAAGAATTAAATGTCTGGGATGTCCGACAACTCCTGCATATTTTGAACCTACATATATTTATAGGGAGCATTGTTACACATAGCAGATGACCGGCCTCCATTGAGTGGACTTCAGAAACTATGGTACTCGCACCCACTTGGCGTCCGTTAGGCGTCAAAAAGTAGGAGCCGGCATCTTGGATGTTTAATCGTTAGTAGGATGGCTTAACGTATTTGCGCTAAGCTTTTTTTATTAGTAAAAGTTTCGGATACTGATTATATGATTCGAATAAGAGATATAATTTTTGAAATATAATTTTCGAGATATATTTTTTGAGATGAAATTTTTAAGATATAATTTTCAAGATATATTTTTGAGATGAAATTTTTAAGATATATTTTTTGAGATATATTTTTAAGGATTATTATAAGATCGGAGAAAGGATTTGAAGAATCGTGCTAAGGACATAGCTACATTTATAAAGGGGACTGCCGATGAACATATGGGAGCCTTCGCAGCTCAGTCGGCATTCTTTATTTTTCTGTCCTTTTTTCCAATAATCAATATAATTATTACCCTGCCTGCCTTTCTTCCCTTTAGTAAGGAACAGGTTCTGGAGGTGGTTTATTATGTGCTTCCAGCTGAGTTTGAAACCTACATTGGCGGCTTTATAAATGATATGTATGATAATTCTACGGGTTCAATCACTATTATTTCTATTGTTATTGCCATTTGGTCAGCTGCTAAGGGACTTATGGCTATACGTAATGGACTTAATGAGGTTTATCGTTCCAGGGAGAGAAGAAATTATTTTATAATCCGAAGTATAAGTGCGGTTTATACAGGAGTTTTCATAGTTCTGCTCCTCCTTCTTGTTCCCCTGAATATGTTCGGAACCCAGATAGCTATATATATTCTTAATAAATTTCCACAGTATACAAATGAGGCCTGGATGGTTATGAGCTTAAAGGGAACAGCTACATTTATCCTTTTATTCATAATGTTTGAACTCATGTATACTATAGTTCCGACTAAGAAGCTTAAGTTTAGGAACCAGGTACCGGGGGCTCTTTTTGCAGCCTTTGCCTGGGTTACGGTTACCAAATTATTTTCGATTTATGTGGATGCTTATGCTTCTCATAGTTATATGTACGGATCCCTCACAACAGTTGTACTTCTGCTTTTCTGGATGTATTTTGTAATTTATCTGGTGTTTATTGGTGCACAGGTAAATGAGTATCTTCATACATGCAGAAAAAGGGATGCGGAGTATGAGCTCAGCAAGTATGCTGATGACAAGGCTGAGGTCTGGGAGGATGATGAACTGGATAGTGAGACCGGGGAGTATACCAGGGAGGAAATGGATGAAATTCTGGATGCAAGTCCAGATGAATATATAAATCAGTGATATATAAATTATTGATACATAAATCGGTGATATATTAATTATTGATACATAAATTATTGATACATAAATCGGTGATATATTGAATTTGAATATAATTACCCATTCAGGTAATATAAGATATATTAAATGTGTAATACATTGTTTTTAATGGAGGAATCAGATAATGGCTAAGATTAGAACAAGATTTGCCCCAAGCCCTACAGGAAGGATGCACGTAGGAAATCTGCGTACAGCTTTATATGCATATCTTATTGCAAAGCATGAGGGAGGAGATTTCATTCTGCGTATAGAGGATACTGACCAGAACCGTGAGATGGAAGGAGCTGTAGATATCATTTACAGAACTCTTACAGAAACAGGTCTTCTTTGGGATGAGGGTCCTGATAAGGATGGAGGCGTAGGCCCGTATATACAGTCTGAAAGAATGGCTCAGGGTCTCTATCTTGAATATGCTAAAAAGCTGGTGGAAAAGGGTGAGGCATATTATTGCTTCTGTGATGATGCCCGTCTTAAGACACTTACTCAGGATATTGAGATAGATGGTGAGGTTAAGAAGGTTATGCGTTATGACAAGCATTGCCTTAAGCTTTCAAAGGAAGAAATTCAGGAAAAGCTTGATGCAGGTCTTCCTTATGTTATCAGACAGAATAACCCTATGGAGGGAGAAACCAGGTTTGAGGATGAGCTTTATGGAACTATTTCTGTTCCAAATGCAGAGCTTGACGATATGATCCTTATAAAATCAGATGGTTTCCCTACATATAATTTTGCAAATGTAGTGGATGACCACCTTATGGGTATCACTCATGTTGTTCGTGGTAATGAGTATCTTTCATCTGCTCCTAAGTATAATAGGCTTTACGAGGCATTTGGATGGGAGGTTCCTGTTTATATCCACTGCCCGCTTATTACTGATGAGAATCATACAAAGCTTTCAAAGAGAAGCGGCCATTCTTCCTTTGAGGATCTTCTTGAGCAGGGATTCCTTACAGAGACAATAGTAAACTTTGTTTCTCTTCTTGGCTGGAGTCCAGAGGGAAATGAGGAAATCTTCAGTCTTGAGGAACTTGTTAAGGAATTTGATTATCATAAGATATCTAAGTCACCTGCAGTCCTTGATATGACTAAGCTTAAGTGGATGAACGGTGAATACATAAAGAAGATGGATTTTGATGCATTCTATGAGAAGGCCCAGCCTGTTCTTAAGTCTGTCATTACAAGAGATGTGGATCTTAAGAAGATTGCTTCTATGGTACAGAGCCGTATAGAGGTATTTACAGATATTACTGAACAGGTTGATTTCTTTGAAGAGGTTCCAGAGTATTCTGCAGACCTTTATACTCATAAGAAAATGAAGACTAATCCTGAGAACAGTCTTGGTCTCTTAAAGGAAGTAAGACCAGTTCTTGCTGAAGCTGACAAGTTTGATAATGATTCCTTATTTGAGCTTTTAAAGGCATTTGGCGCTGAGAAGGAATATAAGACTGGATTTATTATGTGGCCTCTTAGAACTGCAATGTCAGGAAAGGCTGCTACTCCAGGTGGTGCTACAGAGCTTATGTCTGTTCTTGGAAAGGAAGAATCTCTTAGAAGAATCGATGCTGCTATAGAAATGCTCTCATAAATATCATTTAAAATCTTTTGTAAAATGCTATATTAAAAAGCTTTTATAAAGGCCTTGGTGCAAAAGCTTTCTTGAAATATAGCATTTTATGTATTATACTCTACTAGTTAAGGTGAATATTTGTATGACTTTCTGAATTGTTATGGAGGAATACGTTAGATGAAAGAACTGATAGATGCCCTTAAAAATATGGATACATCTACTCTTGTGATTCTAGGTTTTGCGCTAGTTCTTTTGATTTTCTTATTGGTGCTTATTATAGTCACTATTAAGGTTCTTAGAACTAATTATGAGATAGAGGAAGACGAGGAGAAAACAGGGAAACCTGTTCTGCTTGATGATGAGGAAGAAAAGGATGAGGACGAAGATGAGGATGAAACCTCTAAATTAGTCCGGGAAGCTGTCGAATCGGTTGAAGTTGTTAAGGCGAAGATGGAGGCTGAAAAGATTGCCAAGGAAGCAGAGGTTGCTGCTAAAATGGCTGATGATGAGGCTCGTAAGAATGCAGCTGAAAGAGCTAAGGCTATAGCAGATTCTGTTCGTGGTAATTCTTCTGATGATGAGGGTGAAGAGGATCAGGATTTAGATCATGATTTAGATCAGGAAGATTATGATTCTGATGAGGATTCTGAAGATTATGATGAAGACTTTGATGAAGACTTTAATGACACTGTGAAAAAGAGTGGACCAGATGATGTAACTGGTGAGCTTGATACAACAAAGATCAGAAATGCCTTGAAGCAGGCTCGTGCAGAGGCCGAGGAAGATGGAGAGGACTTTAATTCCAGAGCGAGAATGAGGGCAGAGGCACCTGAGTATAATGCTTCGTTTGATAGTGCATTTGTTGATAGACCAGCATATGAAGAGAAGATAGAGCCGGTTATACCTAATCCTACTCCTGAGTCAATACTTAATGGTCAGGGAGCTGGTGTGGCAGCGGGTCAGGGAATGTCAGCTGACCAGGCTGAAGAGCAAGGTCCAATTGCTCAAGATTCACTTGGCCAAGGCTTAAATATGGGTGGCCTGCCTCATGAGGATAAGATAACAGTTAATCCTGCAAATGTTGTTCCTGAGGCAACAGAGGAAGAGAAAACTGAGGTTAAGGAATTCCTTGAGGAGAATCCAAAGCCTGAGAAGAAAAAACGTAAGGTTAAGAAGAAGGACAAGGTTTTCGAAGAGAAATTTGGTTCTACTGATGGTGAGATAAAGGTTGCTGATTATTTCTGGTACAATACCCAGGATATTGAGGGACTTGCTCGTAAAGAGGATATGTACTTCAAGTGTCACTATTTCAATTCTCCTGAATCAGTTGTTCCGGAAATCGTTACAGAAATGTATGATTGTGGATTTGTAAGAACGGAAGAACTTCAGAGAATAGCCTATGGCATTACATTTAGATCACTTGGTATGAAGGAAATCCTTAAGTCTGAGGAAAAACTTGGATTTAATAAGGATAAGGCTGTCAAGGAGCCTACAGAAAGTGATAGGGCTGAGGCTTATGATAAATGGTGCCAGTATGTAGATAACTTCAAAGAAATCCTTGTTATAAAGGCACCTGATGAGGTTAAGGATTATATTATGAATCAGGTTTATGAGTATGGACATAAGGATGTTGAAGAACTTATGTACAGCCCATTCTAGTATAGAAGAGAGCTTGTCTTAATCTATACTTGATATATAATTGATATATTAAAGAGAGGGCTTATTGATTCTAGAAATATAATTAAATATTTTATCAAGAAATATATGGGATCCCAGTGAGTAATTGCTGGGATCTTTTTTTGCTTTGGGATTATATTTATAATTTATTAAGAATAATTTAATCTGAATGATGGTTTTTGTTAATTAAAGAGATGACGGTTGGATGGAATATTCCAATATTATTATTTTAGTCTTTTGAATGACATTTAATTTGAAGATAAAGCTATGTTACATACGTTTTGGCCAAAATGTATTTTAAAATAATTGTACTTAGTATGTGTTTACTCTGTATTTTTACATGTAATCAGTTTTGAGATGTCTCTTTAGTGGGACAACAAATATCTTATATTTTAAAAGTGCTATTTGGGGCAGTGCTTTAAAGCTGAGGGTATTTGTCGGGAAAGCATTTATATAAGTACTTATGTTATGGAGAATGAAAAATTGGTTAATTATAAAACGAGGTGACGGATGAAGAAAAAAGGGGTAATTTTGGCAATAATAAGAATACTTATGGCTTTGGTGGGAGGCTTTTACTTTGGGTTATTTATGAGTCCAACAGCAGGTGGAATACTCAATATTGGTAATATCACCGGGGCAATAGTATCGGTTATATTTATTCTTTATGCGATACTATTCCATATGGTTAATGGTTTTATAAAGAAACTTTGGAAAAAGAGAAGTGGAAAAAGGATATTAGTTTTTGCTGCTGCTTTTGTGGGAATAATTCTTGCAACGGTTATTGGTACTTCATCATGTATGGTGACAGCAGCACTTAGGGAAAGTGATGAAACAGAAGTTCTTATAGTACTGGGCTGCAAGGTGAATGGAGAAGAGCCATGTTCCATGTTGGAGGAAAGGCTTGTGGCAGCCAAGGCATTTCTCGAAGAAAATCAGGATGTGATCTGTATAGTATCAGGTGGTCAGGGCTCAGATGAAGATATTTCAGAAGCTGAGTGCATGAAGAGATGGCTGGTGGCTAGTGGAATTGATGAAGATAGAATCATCATGGAAGACCAGTCCACATCTACATATGAGAACATCAATTATTCAGCAAACATCATTGAAAGCGAAGGGCTGGGAATGAATGTAGCTATCGCTTCCAATGAGTTTCATATATATAGAGCCGGAACTCTTGCCGAGCATCTTGGACTGACCTACAGTGCAGTTCCGGCTCAAACCTCATGGTGGCTTGCACCAACCTACGTAGTAAGAGAGATGTACGGCATCGTAGCCGAAAACATGAGAAGTTACATTTTCCAGGGCGCATAATTTACCAAAAGGGATTTGCCAAAAGGGTCAGACCCCATTGGTAAATTTTGGGTTGACTTTAAAGAATTAAGTAACTATAATCGAATAAGTTTAAATATATTAAAAACAGTGATGGTGCACAAAGCTACTGTAAACACCTTTAGAGAGATGGGGTCATCGGCTGTAAGCCCTGTTAGGAAAGAGACAGTTGTTATATTCACACCGGAGTTGCCGTACTGAAGCATATTAGAATACATGCTTGGATTATTTAAATGGATTGCCTCTATAGAATACTTTAAAGGATATTTTAAAAGAATACTTCAATAGAATACTTCAATAGAACACTTTAAAATAACACTTTCAATAGAACACATCCCAAAATAATCTCTTAGATTCATTAAAATCATTATGTTGTAGGTATGGTCGTCAGGCGCGTTAAGTCTTTAAGAGTTATATGGCAGATTAAATGCTATATAAAAGTCGGGTGGTACCGCGGTTATAGAAATCGTCCCGGATGCAGGAAACTGTGTCCGGGTTTTTATTTTGCTAATAATTCATAATTATCCATGAGGCACTTAATTTCTGATAATGGCAGAAAAATATTACCCATAAGGCATCAGATTAACTGATAATAACATAATAAATAATTATGATAATAATAAAATGTTTAGATATAGGAGGAAGCAGAAGATGAAGGAAATGCTTGAGAAGATCAAAGAGGAAGCTCAGAAACACATAGCTGAGTCTGGAACTCCTGAAGCTCTTGATGAAATCAGAGTTTCTGTACTGGGTAAAAAGGGACAGCTTACTCAGATACTGAAGGGTATGAAGGATGTGTCTCCAGAGGACAGACCAAAGGTTGGACAGATGGTCAATACAGTAAGGGATATGCTGGAGGAATCAATTTCCGAGAAGAAGCAGGAACTCAAAGCCCGCGTTATTGAGAAGAAAATGGAATCTGAATGGCTGGATGTTACCCGTCCGGGAACAAGAACAAACAGAGGACATAAGCATCCTAACCAAATAGCTCTTGAAGATCTTGAGAGAGTATTTATCGGAATGGGTTACGAGGTTGTTGAAGGACCAGAGATAGAGTATGACCGCATGAACTTCAAGCTTCTCAATATTCCTGAGGACCATCCTGCAAAGGACGAGCAGGATACATTCTATATCCAGAGACATGATGAGTCTAAGGGTGAGACTACTGAGGATGATATAGTTCTTCGTACTCAGACCTCATCGGTTCAGGCAAGAGTTATGCTTGCTGCTGGTAGGCTGAAGGAAACCTCAAAGGGCTTCCCTGAAAGAAGTCTTCCAATCAAACTCATATCCCCAGGACGTGTATTCCGTTCTGATGAGGTGGATGCAACACACAGCCCATCCTTCCATCAGGTAGAGGGACTTGTTATAGGTGAAAATGTAACGATGGCCGATCTTAAAGGAACTCTGGACCAGTTTGCAAAGGAATTCTTTGGACCGGATACAAAGACAAAGCTTCGTCCACATCATTTCCCATTTACAGAGCCATCAGCCGAAGTTGATGTGACCTGTTTCAAATGTCATGGCACAGGACGTGTAAAGAAGATGGAAGAGGTTAAAGAGGATGGCAAGCTGGTAAGACGCGAGGTAGACTGTGCTTGTACAGCCTGCAAGAGCTCAGGCTGGATCGAGATTCTTGGATGCGGTATGGTTCATCCTGATGTACTGGAAATGTGCGGTATCAATGACAAATCCAATCCTGATGCACCAGTTTATTCAGGCTTTGCATTTGGTATTGGACTTGAAAGAGTTGCACTGCTTAAGTATGAAATCGCTGATATGAGACTTCTCTATGAAAACGACATCCGTTTCCTGGAGCAGTTCTAATCATTAATATATGCTGTAAGTAAGAAATTCCTGGTTTAAATATTGGTGGTAGACAGTAAAATAAAAACCATCAAAAGCATGCCTGAAAAATGGATTGTCAAATAGAAGGCTGTCAAAAGAAAACCGTCAAAAAGTATGAAAGACAAAACAACCCGGCAAAACAAACCGTGAAAAAGCAAGGCATCAAAAGAATTTAGAAAATCAGATAAGAAGATAAAGCTTTATATATAAAGAAAATATAAAGAAGAAAAGGAGATAGATTATGGATACACCAGTAATGTGGCTTAAGGACATTGTTCCGGAACTGCCATTCCCAGAAGTGGATATAGATGAAAATGGTAAAGCTAGCCTTGAATATGAAGGACTTGACAAGGCAGTTGATGAATTCGCTGATAGAATTACACTTTCAGGATCACACGTTGAAAGAGTAAATAAATATTTCAAGAAACCAACAGGAGCAAGACTCAGCAGAGTTGTTGTTGGTCAGGTTATGGAGGTAGCTAAGCATCCAGATGCTGACAGACTTGTGGTTTGTCAGGTAAATGTTGGCAAAACTCTTGAAGCAGGACAGGATGAAAATGGAATCATCCAGATTGTAACAGGAGCTCCAAATATTATAAAGCTCTGCCCTTACAAGTATGGAGAAGCTGGAAATGCTACTAAAGCCGATGGTTCTGAAAAGGTTTACCTTACACCAACCGTTCTTGATGGAGGAACAGCCGTTTACAATGTACACACAGGCGAAGACCTTTCACCAAAGGAAGGAAAAATCAAGAAGGGCAAGCTCAGAGGAGTACCTTCATCAGGTATGATGTGTGCCATCGAGGAAATAGGTGCAAATGGGGACCTTTATCCTGGAGATAAGGATGGAGTTTACATCTTCACAGATGATGAGATAGCCCTTATGGACCTTAAGCCAGGAGACGATGCCACAGCAAAGCTTGGCCTTAATGATGCAAATATTGAATATGAAATTACTTCCAACAGAGTTGACTGTTTCTCGGTACTGGGTATGGCAAGAGAAGCAGCAGCAACCTATAAGGTTCCATTTGATCCAGAAGGAAAATTTGACCTTGCCAAGATGCAGGCCTCAGTTAAGGAAAAGGAAGTACATGATGAAAAGACCTCTGACAAGATTCAGGTTGAAATCAAGGACCCGGATCTTTGTAAGAGATATATTGCAAGGGTAGTGAGAAATGTAAAAATCGGCCCTTCTCCTCTCTGGCTTCAGAAGAGACTTCGCAGCCGTGATATAAATGCGATTAATAATATAGTAGATATAACAAACTATGTAATGGAAGAATTAGGACAGCCTATGCATGCATTTGACCTTTCAACCCTTGAGGGAGGAAAGATTGTTGTAAGACGTGCCCAGGATGGAGAAGAATTCACAACCCTTCATGATGAAGAGCTTAAGCTTGATACTGATACACTTATGATCTGTGATGCAGTTAAGCCAGTTGCTCTTGCAGGTATCAAGGGTGGTAAGAATTCCATGATTCCTCTTGAGACAAAGGAGCTTCCATATATACTTTTTGAGTCAGCCTGCTTCGAAGGAAATAATATACGTAAATCAGAGCGTCGTCATGGTGTATCAACTGATTCATCAGCTAAGTTCAACAAGGGACTTGATCCAAATCTTGCAGAGCTGGCTATAACAAGAGCTGTACAGCTTATTCAGGAAATGGGCTGTGGCGAGGTTCTTGAAGGAGAGGTTGACGTTTATCCATCACCAGTTGAGGCCTGGAAGCTTCCATATGAGCCTGAGAAGATGAATGGACTTCTTGGATTAGAAATATCTGAAGATGAACAGCTTGATATATTTGGAAGACTTGGTCTTAGCTATGACAAAGCATCAAATGAACTTACAATTCCTACATACAGACAGGACCTTCACTGCATGGCAGATCTTGCTGAGGAAATTGCACGTATTCATGGTTACGACCTGATTCCATCAACTGTACCAACAACAAATGGCGGCATTGGTGGTATCTCCTATAGAGAGTCAATCAATCGTATTGCAAGAGCAATCGTAGAAGAAAATGGTTTCTCACAGGGTATGACATATAGCTTTGAAAGTGCAAAGGTATTTGACAAGCTTATGATTCCTGAGGATAACAAGCTTAGAAAGACTATAGAAATCATCAACCCACTGGGTGAGGACTTCAAGGTTATGAGAACTCAGCTTCTTAACGGCCTTCTTTCATCACTTGGAACAAATGCAAGCAGACGTAACAAGAATGTTCGTCTTTATGAGCTTGGAAATGTATATATCCCTCATGCTACATGGCCAGCAAAGCCGGTAGAAGAAGGAAAGACAAGTGACCTTCCTTTGGATGAGCTTCAGAGACTTGCTATAGGAATGTATGGTGAAGGAGATTTCTTCGTAATGAAGGGCCTTATTGAGGAGCTTCTGGATAAGCTGAATATTGGAAATGGAGCTTCTGGCAAGAAGAACAGCGTAGATTTTATTTCAACAGCAGAATACGACCATACAGACTATCCATTCCTTCACACCCTTAGACAGGCTAAGATTGTATGCTCAGATGACCACAGTGTAGAGGTTGGTTATATTGGCCAGGTTCATCCTGTTGTTGCTGAGAATTATGGAATTAAGGCTGATGCCTATGTGGCTGTTATCAATATGGATAAGATTGTTGAAATGGCTGACTTCGATATTAAGTATACAGAGATTGCAAAATATCCATCTTCAAGCCGTGACCTTGCTCTTCTCTGCGATAGAAGGGTTTATGTTGGTGATATTGAGAAGGTTATCAGAAAGAATGCCGGTCAGTATCTTGAGAAGCTGGAGCTCTTTGATGTATATGAAGGACCAAATGTAATAATCAACAAGAAGAGTGTTGCTTATTCGCTTACATTTAGAGCTACAGATCACAATCTTACAGGTGATGAGGTAAATGTAGCTGTTAACAATATTCTTGATGCTCTTAAGGCTGATGGAATAGAGCTTAGAGCTTAAAAATTTATAATATAAATAGGACATATATAATGGATGTAAAAGATTTTTACTATGATCTCCCGGAGGAGCTGATTGCTCAGGATCCTTTGGAGAAGCGTGATAATTCAAGACTCATGGTTATTCATAGGGATAGTGGGGAGATAGAGCATAGGAGATTTCATGACATAATAGAATATTTAAATCCCGGAGACTGTCTGGTTATCAATGACACTAAGGTTATTCCTGCCAGACTTCTGGGAGAGAAGGAAGGGACTGGAGCGGCTGTTGAGGTCCTCCTCCTTAAAGAAGCTGATGCCTATGAAAAATCAGAATCAGAAGCCTGGTCAGAAAAATCAGATACGGAAGATACCTTGGATAAGTCAGAAACGGACGTGGATGCTTGTAATCTGGATTATAGTAAGCAGACTAATACCCGTGTATGGGAGTGTCTGGTCCGTCCAGGCAAGAAGATGAGGCCTGGTGCCAGGGTATGCTTTGGTAAGGATACAGAAAGCGGAAAGCCCCTTCTTACGGCTCAGGTTCTCGATACAGTGGAAGAGGGTAACAGAATAATCCGTTTCGAATTCCAGGGAATCTGGGAGGAGGTTCTGGATAAGCTTGGGGAGATGCCTCTTCCGCCATATATTACCCATAAGCTTGAGGATAAGAATCGTTATCAGACTGTTTATGCTGAGCATACGGGAAGTGCCGCAGCTCCTACTGCTGGATTACATTTTACAAAGGAGCTTCTGGCTGATATAGAGAAAAAGGGTATAAGGATTGCCCGTCTAACTCTTCATGTGGGACTTGGTACATTTCGCCCTGTTAAGGTGGATAAGCTTGAGGACCACCATATGCATAGTGAGTATTATGAGCTTTCCCAGGAGGCTGCCGACATTATAAATGAAACCAGAGCTTCAGGCGGCAGGGTTATTTCCGTGGGAACTACCAGTACCAGAACTTTGGAAACGGTAGGAAGCGCTCAGGGGATTACCTTCAAAGAAGGGGTGATTCGTCCTCAGTCAGGCTGGACAAGTATATTTATCTATCCCGGCTATGAATTTAAGGTGGTTGATTCCCTTATTACAAATTTCCATCTTCCTGAGTCAACTCTTATAATGCTTGTTTCTGCATTTTATAATAGGGAAGCTGTCATGGAGGCTTATGGCAAGGCCGTTGAAGAAAGATACAGATTTTTCTCCTTTGGTGATGCCATGATTCTTATATAATATTTAGAAATTTTGATGGTAATTATTCAAATAATATATGTAATGTTTTTCGCGCGTAAGTTGTATAATAAACATATGTTGATTTAATAATTGATCAAAATAAATTTTGGGTAGAGGAGTACGCTGATTATGAAGAATATTCGTGACAGCGTTAAGCTTTTTAGATTTAATATGGCAAATGTGATACTGTTTGAAATTATTTTCAAAACAGTATCTTTTGCTGTGCTTGTTCCTCTATATTCTGCATTTGTAAATATGGCGGTCAGTCTGTCGGGTATAAATTATCTGACCAAGGAAACCATGAAAAAATTTCTCAAGGCCCCATCCACATATGCATTTATCTTTATTATGCTGGTCTTTATGGGTATGTATATAAGTATAAATGTATCAGCTATCAGTTATTCCTGCCACAGGGCTAATCATCTGATGAAAACAAGCCCGGTGCTTATGGCATTTGTTGGTTTTAAAAATGCTATCAGAATTTTAAGACCACGTAATCTGCCGGTCTTTGCATTTATCCTTTGCTACTTTCCTGTAATGACAAATGTAATTTTCAACTGTGAAATTCTAGGTATAAAGGCGCCTTATATTATAGACTTTTTATCCTGGAACAAAATTCTTACCATAGTTATTGCAGTTGTGTACGCTATTCTTCTTTTATATTCCCTGAGATATACATTTCTACTTCATATATTTAATATAGAAAAGGTAAGCTTTCGTAAGGCCATTGACAGGTCTAAGGAGGTCTTGGCTAATAGCAGGAAGAAGACTATTCTGTCAGTCTTTAATGCGGTTGTTTTGATTGTTGGAATTCCGGTTCTTATCAATTATTTTTATTCTGGAATCGTTCTTGATAAGGTTCTGGCTTCTGAGGAAGCGGTTAAGGTTGTGACCATGATATATGAGACAGTTAAAATGGTTATGGCTTTATGCTATGTACTTATAGGGCTTCCTTTGATTTATGCATTTATCTGCAACTGCTATTATGACCTTGTGCCTGAGGTTGAGGGGCAGAAGAGTATTGATGATTGTGAAAATTATGATGCAAAGAAGAGTACCCAAAAGGAAATCAGGGTTATGGCTCTTGCTCTTTCCCTGGCCATTATATTTAATATCAGCTTTTATATGTTAAAAAGGTATGGTGTGATATCTGTAAATGCCGAAATCCTGGATAAGGTTACGGTTACGGCTCACAGGGGTGCCTGCAAGGAGGCTCCGGAAAATACCCTTGCTGCATTCGAACTGGCAATTGAAGAGGGTGCGGATGTTATTGAGCTGGATGTAAGGCAGACCAAGGATGGGGAAATAGTAATAATGCATGATGAGAGCCTTTACAGAACCTGCGGCGTTAAGAAGAAGGTTGGAAAGCTTACTTACGATGAACTAAAGGGCTATAGTGCTGGTGCCAAGTTCAAGGGAGCAAACAAGGAGTTATATAAGGATGAGAAGATTCCGACTCTTAGAGAGGCTATAGAGCTTATCGATGACAGGGCGGCGCTTAATATTGAGCTTAAACCGGCAAAGACTGATAAGGATCTTGTGGAATCGGTGGCTGCTATAGTTGCCGAATACGACCTTTATGATGATTGTGTGGTAACCTCCATGAACTATAAGGCAGTAAGCAAGGTTAAGCAGGTAGATGAGAAGATTCATACTGTTTATGTTATGTCGGTGGCAGTTGGAGATATTTCTAATCTTGAGTATGCAGATGCATTTAGCATTAAATATAGATATATAAATAATGATATCATAAGACAGGCTCATTCTCAGGGTAAGGAGGTATATGCCTGGACTGTGGATAGTAAGGGTATTCTGGAGAAAATGATGCTTCTTGACGTGGATTCCATTATTACCAATAAGCCGGCTGATATGAGGCGGCAAATGTATGAGAACTATTATGGTGATACCCTGATAGAAAGGTTATCGAATCTCTTAGAGAGTCAGTTCTGATATGACATTTGTCTTATATAATGTATTGGTTGCAACTTGATGCTTTCTTGTGTTATTATGCAGTCTGATTGTTTTATATGAATTTTACGAAAATATTAGTATTTATCTGAATTAAATATTTATATTTTTATGATGGATTTATATTTTTATGATGGATTTATATTTTAGAATTTTTTTGAGATATAAATGTTTAGATTTATATGTTTGATTTAAATATTTGAATCTGTATGGATAAAAATAATTGGATTTGTTATTGATATATTTAATTGATGTATTTAATTGATATATTTAATTGAAAGGTTTTGGCTATGCATTATATTATTATATTTTTGATTTCCATGGTTCCTCTGATTGAGCTTAGAGGTGCAATACTCTATGCCATAGGGGCCAATCTCAATATACCACTTTCTTATGTTATATGTATAATTGGAAATATGCTTCCGGTTCCTATTATTTTCTTCTTTGCCAGAAAGGTTCTGCTTTGGGGAGATAAGTTTAACTGGCCTAAATGCTTTAAATGGATCGGCAAGTTTTTCCATTTCTGCCTGGAAAAGGGAGAAAAGGGTGGAAGAAAGCTTACGGACAAGGCTGGAAGAAGTGTATATCTTGCTCTCTTTCTCTTTGTAGGAATTCCACTTCCTGGAACAGGTGCATGGACAGGTACACTTGCTGCAAGCATACTGGACCTGGATTTTAAGAAATGCGTTATAGCAGTCATGGCTGGTGTTGTACTGGCTGGTATAATAATGGGACTTGGTGGAATTGGTATTTTCGGAGCCCTTAGATCCATATTCTCGTAAAAACAAGTGTGTATTTATATAGAAAAAGGGATAAAATAACATAATATATTAGAGAGATTAAGAAATAGGAAAATAGAGTTGAAATTAATCAGTTTATTACAACTGAATAAATTAAAATGCCATATAAGCAGATTTGTCCCTTGCAGAAAAAGTATATGGAAGCAGGGGAGAGGACATAGATACGTATGCGGCATTATGATAATGCTTATGCTTATATCTTTAACAGGATGTGGAGCCAAGGAGCAGGAGAAGACCACAGAAAGGGCAACGGTTGAGGACGAATCACTGCTTGATAGTGATGGTTTCAGGCCCATAAGGGATTATGTGGTTACCATTCAGGATAATGTTACAGTCCGAAGGGAGCCTATGGAGAATGCGGAAGTCTATGTTACCCTTGATAAGGGAGTAGATCTTAAGCGTACAGGTATCAAGGACAGCTGGACCAGGGTTCTTATAAATGGAACACCACTTTATGTCAGGTCTCAGTATGTAGAGGAAACTGATATTAAATGGGCGACAGAGTTGGATACTCAGCAGGTTTCCAGAGTCGTTTATATAGATCCTGCAAGGCAGATAACCGAGAACCTTGATATGGAGCCTATAAGCCCTGATATAGAAACGCCGGAGTTTATGAGCAATGGTCAGTATGCAACTGCTACTACAGCAGCCCAGAAGGCTGGAATGAAGGCTAAGATGACAACAGGAGCCATAGGAGTCCAAAGTGGTAATTTCGAATATGAGATAACCCTTTCAGTAGCAAATTATCTGAATGCAGAACTGGTTAAGAGGGGATATACAGTTTATTTGTCCAGAACTTCAAATAGTGTAGATATTAGTAATGCAAAGCGTGCGGAGATGGCAAATGCAGCTGATGCGGATATATTTATCAAACTGGAAGCTCCTGCGGCAAATGATGCGTCTGCTTCGGGAATTCTTGGTTTCATAGCTACATCGGCCAATTCCCATACAGGAATGCTTTATCAGAACAATTATGAGCTATGCTATGATATATTAAAAACCACCTGTGAGGATACAGGTGCTTCGAGAATGGGTATATACGAAACAGATAATCTTACATCTTTGAATTATTGTGATATGCCGGCAACGGTTATCAGTGTGGGCTTCTTATCAAATGAATTTGATGACCAGGCCCTTTCCACAGAGGAATATAAGAAGAAGCTTGCTATTGGTATAGCTAAAGGCATAGACCTCTACTTCGAGAATATAGAGAAAAATCCTTGACAGATTTGTTACATGGTGCTAGTATACTTTTGTAACAAATCTGTAATATTTTGTAGACTTTTGTAACATTTGTTTACATAATGTGGATAATTTGTAACATTTGTTTACATAAAGAAATAAAATTGTAATAAATATGGGATAAATATTAAATATATAATATTTTCTATAAAATTTGAGGTTTATATATATGAAGCGTAAGACTGAACTTAAAATTGAAGATGCAAAGCTTTATACTAAAAAATATATACTTTCAGGTAGATACCTTGTAAGAAATCTTTTGGTGTTTGCGACAACTTTTAGTTTGGCAGGTGGTGTAGTACTTACTGCAAATATTATTGATGATTCTAAGAATAAGGATAATTCAACAAGCAATATCGTTTCTGAAAAAGTAGAAGAAAAGATGCTGGATGGTGCTGCAAGTATAGTAGATGCTTTAGATTCTGAAACTTCTTCTGATTCTGTAATACCACAGGGATATAATTATATTAATGTTACTGAAGCTTCTATGATGGGAGATGAATCTATCGATAAGCTTTATACAGTATTCAATGATGATATGCTTACTGCATCAAATGAAAAGAATGAGACAAATAACCTGACACAGTCTGAGACAGACATGACAGGTAAGTATATAGTTCTTACTGATGGACTCAACTTAAGAGCTGATGCTTCAACTGAAGGAAAGATTCTTAAGGTTTTAAATACTGGTGATACAGGAAGCGTTGTAGGAACTGATGGCGAGTGGACTATAGTTAGTGCAGAAGGTTCAGAAGGATATCTTAAAACTGAGTTTATTGCAACGGATGATTTGGCTACACAGTATGCTGAACAGGCTGAGGAAGAAGGAAAGACACTTAGGGATCTTCTTTATAAAGAAACAGTAATAGCTGGTGCTGATAAAGAAGATGAAAAAGAAGATGAAAAAGATAAAGAAGTAAAGGTAAGCATTATTGAAGAGGATGCAGCTCCAAGTACTAGTGAGCAGAAAACTACTGAAGTAGTTGAGAAAAAGGTTGAGAATACTACAGAGGCTCCAACAGTTGTGGCTACAGAGGCTGCTACAGAGGCTCAAACAGAAGCTCCAACAGAAGCACCAACCGAGGCGCCAACTGAAGCTCCAACCGAAGCTCCAACAGAGGCACCAACTGAAGCTCCAACTGAAGCTCCGACCGAGGCACCAACAGAAGCACCAACAGAAGCACCAACCGAAGCTCCTGCATACTCAAGTGACCTTTATCTCCTTGCAGCTATTGTTTATGGAGAGGCAGGAAACCAGTCCTATGAAGGACAGCTTGCTGTTGCAAGTGTAGTTATGAACAGACTTTATACAGGATATTGGGGAAGTTCTATATCAGAGGTTATATATGCGCCAAACCAGTTTTCTGCAATTTATACAAGTGCATTTCAGAATGCTCTTTCAACAGGTGGTACAGCAACATCACTTCAGGCTGCACAGGATGCACTGAATGGTGCTAACAATGTTCCTGGTCTTCTTTCTTTCAGACCTACATGGAATGTTGATACATCATCACTTGGTTACTATGTTCAGATAGGCGATCATATTTTCTATTAAAATCATATTTTCTATTAAGATTATATTTTATTAATAAAGAAAAGATGTATGATCCTATAGATTTAATTAGAGAACTAATTTCACAAGAAAATTCTTATATATAAAAGGGTGAAGAGTTGAGAAACTATTCACTCTTTTTTTGATTTTGTAAATATATTAATTAACATTTTATATTATATTGAATTTTTAAATGTTATTTTTTTGATGGATTAGTTTTGTATAGTAATTTATAG
Source organism: Eubacterium sp. (assembly GCA_024696635.1). Taxonomy (GTDB): domain Bacteria; phylum Bacillota; class Clostridia; order Lachnospirales; family Lachnospiraceae; genus Eubacterium_Q. The sequence goes on from JAILGP010000172.1 coordinate 53,417, forward strand.
GTTATTGTTTTAAATTGTAAATAGAGTTAAAATAATATAGTATTGCTAAGAAATACTAAATTGGAGGGCTTATGAGATTATTGGGTAGAAAAACTATTATAAGCATGGCTACAATCCTATGCCTTGGTCTTGGAGGGACAGGTATATCAAGGCTTGTAGAGAATTTTGAAGGGAGCATGGGGGTTGTAAATGCTCAATCTAATTCAGATTTTCAAATCATTTCAAATACTGAGGTTATTTCTGATTCCTTAGGTTCAAATCTTTTTTATGATTTAGATGGATCAGAAGAAACAGAATCAGAAGAAACAGAATCAGAAGAAGAGTTGACTGGCTGGAATTGGGAAGATTATGAAAAATTTGTTTATTATGAAAATGGTAAGAAGGTAACGGGTTGGAAGACAATCGATGGAAGAAAGTTTTACTTTGATAAGGATGGCGTTCTTTGTACCGGTTTAAATAGAATAGATGGAAAGATATATTATCTGGGGACCTTTGATTCCAATAATTATTATAGTGAGGATACAGGAACTGTAGAAACAGGATTTGTATATGCCTATTATAATAATGATGGACTTTATGATAGTGGCTGGTGCTATGTAAATAAGGATCTTTCCCTTGCTACCGGCTGGAGTGAGATAGGCGGAACAAAGTATTATTTTGATGGTCAGGGTTTTGTTAAATCAGGTCTGGTTAAGATTGAAGGTAAGCTTTATTATCTGGGGGACTTTGATTCTGAGCTTGCTAAGCAGAATAAATCAGTTCCTGTGGAAAAAGGATTTGTTGAAAATCTTGGGGGAAGAAATAATTATTGGAGTAAAAATATATATTATATAAATGATGATCTTAGTCTTCAGGTTGGCTGGATGAACTATAAGGGTAGAAAGTTTTACTTTGATGAAGATGGTATTCTTCAGTCTGGGATTACCAGGATAGGTAATTGTATGTACTATCTTGGGGATATTTCCTTTGATGATCTAAAGGCTGGTAAGGTTAGTCCTATATCTACAGGCTTTTATCAGAAGAATAGCTATGATTCAATTTATTATATTTATGATGACCTTAAGCTGGCTACCGGTTGGACTGAAGTAAAAGGAAAGCTCTGCAAGTTTGATGATAATGGTGCAATGCAGAGCGGATGGCAGGTAAAGGATAATAAATGGTACTATCTGGGTTCCACTATAGATAATTATGGAGTGGAAACTGACTGCTGGTATGATAACTGCTGGCTGGGTCCTGATGGTGCATGGGATGAAAGCTATACCATGGCCTGGTATGAGGATGACTGGGGCTGGTATATATTAGATAATAATGGCTGGTATCCTTATAGCGAGTGGCAGAAGATTGATGGCGTCTGGTATTATTTCGATGAATGGGGATATATGATTAGATCCACATGGAGAAATATTGGCGGAACCTATTATTACTTTAACTTTAATGGAAGTCTTGCCAGTGGTGCTTATTTAAATGGTAAGGAAACAGGACAGTGGATTGATGGCTACTGGGTTGATCATTCCGGAGCCTGGACAGGAAGAAGCGGCTACTGGGTATGGGACGGAACAGGATATAAGCTTTACGATAATACCGGATGGAGTCCTGTGAATGAATCCATTATAATAGATCAGTCCGTTATAAGCTTTAATGAGCTTGGTTATGCATATGGCTGGGGCGGTAATCTTTATACAGTTCCTCCTATGGGTGGAGCACCTTCAGCAACTAAGGATAGTGTTATACAGTATGCCTGCAGATCCCTTGGTTTCCCTTATGTATATGGGGGACAGACCATGGCGGGAACAGATTGTTCCGGATTTACCATGTTATCCTGGTCTTATGCAGGATATAGTCTTCCTCATAATGCGGGACTGCAGTATTCAACCTATGCTGCAAATGAAGTTTGGATATCAGAAGCACAGCCTGGAGACCTTTTCTTCTATTATTCCGGAGATATAGAGAATGACGCGGGAACCGGAATTGGTCATACAGCCCTTTATATAGGAAATGGAGAAACTCTTGAAGCCGGAGATACCACAAACGGAAATAGGTGGTATGATGCCGGAAAAGCAGTATATATAATTAAATAAAAATAAATTTAAAAAGTAATGTCTGGATGTTTTATGCTCCAGGCATTACTTTTTAATTTGCCAAAGGGGACAGACCCCATTGGTAAATTATCCTTTGACGATGATTTTTCTTGCAAGATTGAGCCCGACTTTAAAGGGGAGGGGTCTTAGATGTTTATCGGCTTCCACAAGCATGTCTCTTATGGCTATACCTTGAGGGCATTGGGATTCGCATTTGCCGCATTTTACGCATTGGCTTGCAAATGTAGGCTCCTTGGTAAGTGCAACGGTCTGGGCATATTCTCTAAAGCCGGCAAATTTATTTTCAGTATACATGGTGTTGTAGGCCCGGAATATTCCTGGAATATCAACTCCCTTAGGGCAAGGCATGCAGTAACGGCAGCCGGTACAGCCAACCTTTACTGTTTCGTTGATGGAGCTTCTTACCTTTTCTATGGTATCAAAATCTGCCTCTGTAAAATGTCCCACCTGGGCATCTGAAGCAATACGGCAGTTTTCATCAACCATCTCCATAGAATTCATTCCGGAAAGGACACATGTTACCTCTGGCTGGTTCCATAGCCATCTGAGTCCCCATTCTGCAGGTGACCAGTTTCTGCCGCTATCCTTCATGGCTTTTTTGGCGGCAGTTGGAAGCATATTTACCAGCTTTCCTCCACGAAGAGGCTCCATGATTATTACAGGAATACCCTTTTTTGCGGCTGCCTTAAGGCCCTTTACTCCGGCCTGTGAATATATATCCATGTAATTATACTGGATCTGGCAGAAATCCCAATCATAGGCATTCAGGATTTTTAAAAACATATCGGTATTTCCATGGAAGGAGAAACCTATATTTCTTATGGCTCCACATTCCTTCTTTTTCTTTATCCAGTCTTCAATGCCTAGCCTTACCAGGTTTTCCCAGTTGCTGTAATCAGTAAGCATGTGCATGAGATAGTAGTCTATATAGTCTGTCTGAAGGCGTGCAAGCTCCTCATTAAAATATTTATCTATGGCAGACGAGCTTTTCACATAATACTGAGGAAGCTTTGTGGCAATATTAATCTTCTGGCGTATATTATTTCTTGCCACAATCTTGCCCAGTGCAACTTCATTACCCTGGTATAGGTAGGCTGTGTCATAATAATTTATACCCAGCTCCAGCCCTCTTAGTAATTCCTTTTCGGCCTTATCCAGATCTATAACATTTGCCTTTTTTGTAAGACGTAAACAGCCGTAACCAAGAGCTGATATTTTATTTCCATATTTATCGGTGCGGTAATTCATGATAATCCTCTCAATAATTTATGATGCAGGTTTTTATTACCTGAAAGAAATAATCTAAATTGTATTTTAACCTAGTGGGTTGGGTTCTTCAATAAATAATAAAGCTAAATAATAAAGCCTCAGGACTTGCCTGAGGCTTTAACTATCTACATAATGAAGTTAAAAAAATTTAAGATAAAACTAAATTTTTTTTAATGAATAAATATATAACTAGATTTAATAACCTGACAGATTATTAAAAAATAATATCTAATATATTACTGTGGTCCCTGATACTGTGATGAACCAAATCCGATTACATAATATCCAACGATTGAAAGCAGGATAAGAAGTGCAATCATTCCACCGCCATAACCAAATGCAGGTGCAAGCTTAACGGCTACGAGAATAAGCCAGATAATTGAACCAACACATGGGATAAGAGCAAGAAGGAATAACCAACCATTTCCTGTAGCAATCTTTGTTAACATATAAGAATTAAGGATTGGAACAAATGCGTACCATGGTGTAATTCCAGCCTTCTCGAAAATCTTCATCATGGCTATAGCCTGAAGAACATACAGAACTATTGAAAATACATAATAACCAGCTGATAGCTGATATGAATTCATCATATCAGAATAATCATATTCTGATAAAAATACTGCTAAATTAGTAGCAACTGATAACATATAAAAACCCTTCCTTTCAAATAAATAACT
>JAILGP010000195.1 GCA_024696635.1 Eubacterium sp.
CATAAGTACTGGAAGCATAAGAAATGTGCGCCATCTCGGAATTCCTGAAACAGCACAAATTGAAAGAAGTCCATCCTCAGCATCAGCTGCAGGATTCATAGGAACCCCTCCACCCTCAGCAGAAAAATTCATAGCTGCAAGAAATATAAGATTCTTAAAACTAAGAGAAAGTTCTTCCTCTTCCAATGAAAAATTAGTTGAATTAGAAGATGCTTTAGAATCTTTGCCATCCTTTACCTTCATCCAAACCTTTACCTTATAGGTTTCCATACTAAATAATGTCTGTATTGTGAGAAGTATATATGCCAGACTTCCCATCTTAAATTTATTAAGAAAAGCCTTAGCTTTAGAATTAAGCATTTTTTTACAAACTATAGCATCCAGTCCAATTCCAGAACTTATACCAAAAATCCTCCTATAGCCACTTTCAGTTATAACTTCACCCAGGTCAATACTTTTTGGATTTTCAGAATTAAGTATCATATCAAGAGCCTGATCAGTATCCTTAGGTATACCCATACCTCTGGCAAAATCATTTCCCGAGCCAGTTGGTATGATTCCAAAACTGATTTTGCTAAAATCATCAATTCCATTAAGAACTTCATTTATAGTTCCATCGCCACCAACTACCACAAGCTTTATATTTTCTTCATCTTCTGTCTCGCTACAGATTCTTCTGGCAAGCTCACCGGCATGACCTCCATACTTAGTAACATAAGCCTTGTACTCGACTTCCTTTTCTTTTAATAAATCGTGGACCCTGTTCCATGTACCCCTGGCATTCCCACTACCACCAGTATAATTCACTATAAAGTAATACATAGGTAACCCCTCCAGTTTCAAAATAATATTTTAAAAGCCTTTAAACAAACTCATTTAAATCCTTTTTTAGTATCCTAAAAGCTTTCTAAAAGTCCCTCTAGCCCCTCTTCTTTATATACCTTTTTATAATAACCGACCTCATCAGCAATAATAGAATCTATAGCCTTCATACTAAGTAATTCCACAGGTGCTTTATCATCTGTAAGTATAAGATTTCCCGCCTCATATTTTATAAGACTGTCATCTACCTTAGCCATCATTTTTAAGATTTCAGAATCAGAAAAACTTAAATATGCCATATCAAATCTATCTATCATTTTATCATTATTTGAAGCAAAAAGCTCCCTATTAGTATTATTCGGTACATCAACCGTATAAACCTGACTAAAAACAGAGGAGATTGTATCAAAAAGGTATTCATTTATTCCATTTTGTCCATCGGATTTCATATTCATATTTACAACCATAACCCCATCATCAGTCAAATGTTCCTTAACAAGTTCAAAAAATTCAACAGAAGACATCTGAAATGGAATTGTTATATCCTGATAGGCATCTACCATTATTACATCATACTTATTATCATCCGCATTTAAAAATGCCCTTCCATCATAGGTAACAACCTCAAGACTTTCAGGAAGTTCAAAGTATTTTCTGGCAAGCATGGTAATCTTTTCATCAATTTCCACACCCTTAACATTTACATTTCCATAATATCTCTCACATTGGGTAGCGAATGTACCCGTTCCCATTCCCAAGACAAGTATATCCATTGGTTCTTTACTTTCTGTAAGTCCTGCCATTAAAGGAGCAGCCATTGCATAATCATAATACATTCCAGTAAGAGATTTTTCCTTACGATAGACCGACTGAACACCAAAAAGTACATTTGTGGAAAGCACTACCCTGTTTTCATTTTCATAAACCTGAAGATAATTATAAATTGATTCTCCCTCATATGTAAGGTCTTTTTCCCAAAAGGCAAAAGAGGAGGAATGTCCAAATATACAGCTTATCAAAAATATGATTACTCCCACTATTGCTTTTACAGACTTAATATGGCTTGTAGAAAAATAAATAATAGAAAGAACAAGAAGGATTGCAGCGAATATAAGAAATGTTATGCTGGTTCCCACTGCCGGAATACTAATAAATGTTGGGACAAATGTACCAATTATGCTTCCTATTGTATTAGAAGCATTCAGATATCCAACAACCTTTCCACTGTCATCCAGGCTATCAACTGTATACTTCACAAGCGAAGGAGTTACAGTTCCCAAAAGGAATAATGGAAAAACAAAAATAATCATACATGCAGCAAATGCAGCAATAATAAGAAAATTAGTATTTACCACAAATACCAGAAGACCTGATACCCCAAGAATAATATATTTACCTACGACTGGAATAAAAGCAATCCATATAGCCGCAATTATTATTCTTCCATAAAGCTTATCAGGATTAGGATTCTTATCAGCCCATCTGCCACCCATTATATTTCCCAGGGCCATAGCGATCATAATTGTTCCTATTATGATCGTCCATACAATCTGGGATGAACTAAAATAAGGCGCCATAAGTCTACTAGCGCCAAGTTCAACTGCCATCACCGACATTCCCGCAAAAAATTCCGTAAGGTAAAGATATAATTTATTTTTTAATATGGGACGATTTATTAAATTATCATTTTTCACCAATGCTTCTTCAGCATTATTAGTATTTTTTGATTTTGTTATTTTTGATTCTTTTTTAGCCATTTTTCTATTTCTTTTATTTCTTTT
>JAILGP010000062.1 GCA_024696635.1 Eubacterium sp.
ATACCTTCTTTAAATAAATAATAGTTTTAAGTATGCTATTTAATATATAAAATACAAAGATAATTATATATTATGATATGTATAAAAACAAGATTCTTATAATAAGAGTGAATAATAAAAGAGGTACGGCTAAACCGTACCTCAATCTAATTCAATTTATAATTTAATAAATCCGTTATTTAATCTCAATTCCATTAGCAAGATCTTTAGCAGTATCACCAGGTGTAACTTTCCACTGACCATTAGTTGAATCCCAAACTGCAGTCTGTTTCTGAGCATCACTATAATACGCAAAAACAGTAATCTTATACATAGCTTTATCTATACTACTAGAATTATATGCCTTAGCTACATAATAAGCTGTAAAGTCTTCAGATATTTCTGTAAGGTCTTTAATTTCAGCTTCAGTTACAAAACCAGCAGGATCAGAAAAATCCTTATAAGCATCTGCCATCTTACCCTGTGCTGCTACGAGTGCAGCTTCTGCATTAGTAGTTACCTGCTTCTCTCTAGCTCTGTCAATGTATCCAAGAAGTGCTGGTACAAGAATTGCTGCAAGGATTGCGAGGATAACAAGTACAACGATAAGTTCAACGAGTGTAAAACCCTTATTATTATTCTTCTTCATAAGTTGGTCCTCCTTATTTTTAAAATATTATTTATGTGTAACATCGCCTCTGTTACACTGCTCTCTCATGAATAAGTTAAACATATTTTAACAATTTGACACCCCTTTTTCAAGTTATTATGTAAACCAAATGTGCAAATCCACCAAACGCACAATAATAAACAATTTATTTTGTGCAATTTATACAATTCAACTTTCAAAATAAGAGATTATTATCATTATCTTTCAAAATATTCCAATATATTCCAAGCCTTTATTATAGTTTTGTGAACTAAATGTGAATAAAGCGTGAATAAAAGCAGATTCATCAATCGTAATATGCTACTTTCACAAGCTCTTCAACCGTTGTAAGCCCCTGTTCTATAAGCTCCATACAGCTTTCCTTAAGCGTCAGCATGCCCAGTTCCTTACGAGCATATTCCTTTATCTCCTCGGCTGTTTTTTCATCAGAAATCATTTTACGTACAGGCTTGTCTATAGGCAGGATTTCATGAATTGATATACGTCCACGATAACCAGTACCATTGCACTTCTTACAGCCCACCTTATGCATAACTCTAGGGAGTCTTTTGCCTATAATCCGCTCCTCTTCATCTGTCATTTCTCCCCATACACCACAGTCAGGACAGATCTTACGAACAAGACGCTGAGCTATGATTCCAACCAGAGAATTGGCCAGCATATAAGGCTCAATACCCATATCAATAAGACGTGTAACTGATGATGCAGCATCATTTGTATGAAGAGTGGAAAGAACCAGGTGTCCTGTAATAGCCGCACGAACAGATATGGATGCCGTTTCTGAATCTCGAGTCTCACCAAGCATGATAATATCCGGATCCTGTCTAAGAAGTGCCCTAAGACCTATTTCAAAGGTAAGCCCGGCAGTCGTATTAACCTGCATCTGATTAAGCTTAGGAAGATTCTTTTCAACAGGATCTTCAATTGTTGATATATTTACTGCCCTTTCAGATAAGGTTTGAAGAATCATATAAAGAGTTGTTGATTTACCTGATCCAGTAGGTCCAGTTACATAAACAATACCATTAGGAGACTGTAGCATACGATTAACTATCTGATAATTCCTTTCATTCATACCAAAGGAACCTGCATGATCAATAGTAGCCGCTGAGGCCAGAAGTCTAAGAACCGCCTTTTCTCCAAATACAGTAGGAATAACTGATACTCTGACATTAATGGGAACACCTTCAACATTTGTCTTAAAATGTCCATCCTGAGGAATACGGCGTTCAGCTATATCCAGATCACCTATAATCTTTACACGGGCTATAAGTGAATTATGAATATTCTTAGGAAGCGTCATAAAATCAACAATTACGCCATCCATACGCATGCGAACAGATGTATGCTTCTCAAAGGGTTCTATATGTATATCTGATACATTTGAATTATAAGCACGTACTACAAGGGAATTCAGCAGATTAATAATAGGAGTATCATCATCTGCATCCTCTACATTAACTTCTATAATATCATCCTCTGCAAGGGATGACTTAGAAGCTTTATCAGCCGCTTTTTTCGCAGAAACCTCTGAATAATAATACTGAATAGCATTATCAAGTGGCTGTTTCTCTGCCAGTTCGATTTTTATATCTGTACCTGCTACCTGACGTATATCCTCAAGGCCATAGAAATTAAGAGGATCATTGGTAAGAAGTGAAAGTACCCCATCCTCTATCTTATAGGCCATCATTCCATACTTTTCAGCTAAAGGCTGTGGAATAGCCTCAACTGCATTAATGTCCACTGAAAGATCCGAAATATTTACAACATTATACTGAAGCCTCCTTCCCAGAGCCTCCAACATCTGTCTTTCTGTAATGATATTAAGGGCTATAAGAGCACCACCAAGACGCACTCCCTCATGAGTCTTTTGATACTCTATGGCAGCACCTATATCATCATCATTAACATATCCAAATTCCTTTAGAACATCACCTATTCTAATGTTCTTGTTTGATTTTAATTCCATTTATTTATCCTTCAGCTATATAATCAGAAACATAATTTATTTCTTTTTGTATATTGATATATATTGTTTTATAAATTGTCTTGTATGTCACTCTATATTGTTCAGTAACCTATTCAGATTATTATCTTTCTTATTCTGTTTATTCTGATTCTTCTGATTCTTCTGATTCTTCTGTCTCTTCTGATTCTTCTGTCTCTTCCTGAATACCATTCTCTCCCCCATCTTCAACCTGGGATGTGATGCTTTCAGTATCGCACATATATATCTCAAGCTCTATTGTAAGAGAACGCTTATTCACAACATCTAGAGTGGTAGCACTATTAACCTCTACACTTCCTTCTTCTCCAATTCCATCCTCTGCATTACTATCAGCGTCCGCATTAACAGAGCCTATATCTGAGCTGCCAGTAGTCTCTGATATGATATTGCCATTTGCATCACGACGTACTACCTCTCGATAAGACCCCCAGGAATAAGAAACAAGAAGAAGTCTCTTATCATTCTCAATAATCTTATTAATGAAGTCATGAATATCCGATAATTCTCCACCGACAGTCATTTTTACAGGAACAGCATAAATATCAGTATTGGGCTGGTATCCCCCTTCCTCCACCATCATCTGATTCATTATGTCCATTGATGTCTTTTGATTTTCATTACCAGAAGAAGCCTCTTCATCAGCTCCATCTTCTTCTAAATCAAGATCTTCTTCATCAGAAATTTCAGAATTACTTAATTCATCATCTTCTTTATAATCACTGATTGCCTGAAGCTGCCACTGATAAAGAGAAGAATTCTTATAAGCCATTCTTCCAGTTGGACCAGATGGCATAGAAAAATTAAGATCATAAATATCAAGATTTGATTCTGTAGCCAGCTGAGTCATCATTCGATCAATTTCAGAGCTTTTCATTATCTGATAAAACTCATCTTTTTTTTCTACTATCTTTTGTTCATACTCATCAGCCTGAATCTCAATCATCGTTAGATTGGCAATCTTCATCTGATTAATTTTCTTTTCTTCCTCTTCCTTCTCGATTTTTGTAGCAAGGGTGTTATATCTCTTAATCTGAGGTCTGATGCCCCAATAGCCTATAGCAACAATAATAACTCCAATAAACATACCTACGAGGAGCTTCTTATCGCGTTCTGTCATATTAGTCTTCATATTAACGCCCCCTATTCCATATCTCTTCCAACTGATTCAGCTAAAGTACAGCTAACATGAATATCATAAAGATCATTGGAACTGTCATATGTATATCCAGTATGATCTACCCGCATAAAGATTTCCTGATTTAAAAGTTCATCTATATACTTATATATATCATTTACATTCCTTGCTTTAGCTGAAAATGAAACCTGACCCGCTTCAGCATCGAAACTAAGTATTTCTATATCTGCATAACCACTTGCTGTTTCCTCAAGAATATCAATAATTTCATCTGTACATACAGGATATGACTCAATTGTATCAACTACAGTATTGATAGAATTATACTTTGCAAGGGCTGCATCTCTTCTTGCAGTTGCCATATCATAATCCTTGGTCTGTGATACAACCAGAGCACTTTTATTATATTCACGAGCCTCATTATATCTGGCTTCCCTTACAAGACGCAGTGTAAGACTTACTCCAAATGCAATTAACATCAAAACAAAGGTACCTACAACAGCTGCTATTCTCCTCTTAGTAACTGGATCCATAGCATTTTCATTATCTTCCTTAACATTGAAATTGGTAAGGAAATTACTTCTTGGCCCCTGATCATATAGACCACTTACTGCATAGATAGCAACCTGGGATGCATTAAGAAGTTCCTGATTAGAACTGAGTCCTGTATTTACCAGTTCTACCGGGGCATCTACACCATAATCCTTAACAACCTGACTATATGTAGGAACATGTTCGCCCACCGTACCTGCTATAAATACTTTCTCCATAGGGGAGGTAATCTTCTCTGCTCTCATGAACTGAGAAAGCTGGTTAAGTGATCTTCCCAGGTCATCCAGGTATTCAGGTGTTCCAGGATCATTGAAGCATCTTACAGAATTATAATATCTGAAGGTACCATCAACAAAAAGCACATTAGAAACAATATTTCCATTGATAATCTGAAGATTAAAGGTTTTCGCGGATTTCGTAAGAATTCTTCCTGCATAACCAATAATACTTCCCTCACCGGATATAATGCCCTTGAGATTTATACCCATATCATTGAAAATATTTATAAATTCACGAAGCTGTTCCTTAGGAGCAAGCTCTGCATAAAGCTTTCTTATTCTGGTCTTTTTATCCGTTCCCATTTGAATATAAGCAAGAGAATCATCCTCTCTTTGCATATCCGAAAATTCTCTCATAACAAACTTAAGAGTTTTCTTTTCATCCATTACAGGAACTTCAACATTTTTACCGGCAATCTTATTACTATTAACAACAAGATAAACATCCTTTTTAGGGATATTATTTTCTTCCCAGAATTTCTTAATGTGAGCTCCCAAAGATTCTGAATTCATTACTATTCCATTAATAATACTTCCTTCAGGAGCATACGTGGTAAGTACCCTGTCTAACTTGGCAATCTTACCACGGGAACCGACAGCAATCTGAATTATTTGATTAGAAAAATAAACGCTTACGCTCATAAATTAGCCCCCTTGATTGGCAATAGACTGGTAAGAACCATATATAGGCTGAATTACTGCCACCATTATAAATCCTACAACAACTGCCATAATAACAATCATGATTGGTTCAACCATGGCTACAAGCTGTTCTATGGCAATTTCACTATCATAATCCATCTGATCTGCTATGGAGACAAGCATTGAATCAAGTGCACCTGTCTCTTCTCCAACAGCTACCGAAGATGGGAGTTTCTTTACAAAACCATCAATTCCTGCAAGCCCCTCCGATAAAGGCTTTCCTGCACGAACATCTGCGATCATCTGATCAAATTGACTTTCTATATATGTATTTCCTATTGTTGTTTTGGCAATCTGTAAGCATGTCACTATAGGAATACCTGCTGAATACATACTTGCAAGTGTTCTTGCGAAACGAGCAGTATATATTATTTTCCTAAGCCCTCCTATTTTAGGCATATGTATCTCTATCTTATCCAGCATAAGCTTAACAGCCGGAATGGAAACAAGGATCTTTACTATCATAAATATAATTACAGCTGCAAATATAAGTATATACCATTTATTTGCCACAAAATCACTTATTGCCATAAGAATTGTTGTAGCAGGTGGTAATTTATCCATTTGTGAAAAAAGCGAATCAAACTGCGGAAGAACAAAGCCCATGATTATAATAACAACTACTACTATGAGTACTGCCAGAATCTTAGGATAGGTTGTAGAACTCTTAATCTTCTGCTGCAGCCTGTATTCCTTACTATAATACTCTGCCATATTACCGGCAGTCGAATCCATATTTCCGCCGCTTTCTGCAGATCTTATCATATTGACAAAGAGAGGTGGAAAAACTCCACTCTGTTCTTCAAGGGCATCAGAAAGAGTCATACCAGAACGAACCTTCTTTAATACCTCAGCATAGATTTTTCTCTCGCCTTCCTTAATAGATTCATCTTCTGCTATGATTCTAAGCGCACGAACAAGGGTTACACCAGCTCCCAGAAGCTTACTAAGATTACGTGCGAAATCCGCAACTCTGTCGTACTTAAGCTTCTTAAAACTGACCTTACCCTTACTTAATTCCTTTGCCTCTATCAGAAGCATATTGTCGGCCTTCAGCTTATTTTGAAGTTCGGCCTCATCATTTGCCTTTAGCTCTCCTGAGATAACCTTACCCTTCTCATCCTGAGCCCGGTATCTATAGATAACTGCCATACTCTATTCCTTTTCCACATTGAACAAATATCACAATTCAATTATATATCTTTTTTATTTCTAAATATCTAAATAATTATCGATATATAGCAATAAATAGCTATAGAAATCCAAATATAATTGTACTTTAGAAAAGCCATTTATGTCAACTTATATATCAAATGTCAAAAACAGCAATCGCCTTAATTTGTTTTAGTTAAGCCCCATCATTAAGTTTTTATACTTATTTTTAAAACTGCAATTCTTACTTAGTTACTTTTATTACTTTTATTACTTTGTTCTTTAATCTTGTCATAAATTATATACAAAATCGTAACTGCAATTGCTGTAATTAAAAATGCTATCAAAGCCTTTAATTTAATACCAAAAATCATTGTCCAAAGAACCGCAGCTATTCCCCCAATAAATTCAACTATCATATATCTAGGTGATATCTTTTCCCCACAATATCTGCATCTTCCCTTAAGACTGATCCATGAAATTATAGGAATCAGATCCTTTGAAACCAGCTTATGATGGCAGGTGGTACACATGGAATTACCCAAGGTAAACTGCATCTTTCTTGGAAGCCTGTATATAATAACATTTAAAAACGAAAATACACTTACTCCTATAGCAAAAAAGATCAACTCAATTATTATTCTTGCTAATATTATTGTAATACTAAGCCACATAAGCTCAGCGTCATAATTCACTGCCGATTCCATCTGATACCTCAGTTTTTAAATAATTATAAAATATATTTCATAAAATAATTATTCTCTATGTCTAAACAATATAATTTATAAATCTTTTAATAATTTTATAAATCATATAATTTATAAATCTTTTAATAATTTTATAAATCATATGATTTATATATCTTTAAGACTCCATTATTTATACTAATGTCTAATCTGTAATCACATCAGATTCATCATAAGTATATACATTGAATATATAATTTACTTCCCATTTAATATTCTCACCATTTTTCGAAAAATAAACTATATAATTATCTTTTCTATAGGTAAGACCTGTTAATTCATGTTCCTTAGCATCATAGGCTGTAATACTATACCTGCCTTCAGGGACAAAAAGCTTCTCTACCTTTTCTTTAACCCCTTCTTCAAGACCATTTTTTCTTGAAGGATTATATATAGTTTTACTCATACCATACATTTCTATATCTGCAGACCTGAGAGCCATACGAACATTTTTAGCATCACGAAGAGCAGCCTTTGCATCTACCCTTATCTTGAAAAAGGTAAATATGGCCGCACCCAATATTAAAGCTATAATTACTATCAATATAATCTTAGCAACTTTTCCGAATGCTAACTTTGACTTATCCTGTCCCATATACTCATCACCTTAAATCTAATAAAACCTCATCATGATATATAAATATGATATATAAATGAATGTAATATTTAAAATAGTATAATTGAAATCTTATATTATTTTTCATGAATATGCCATCAATATTAGCAATTAGCCCTATATATATTGTTTAATTTTACCATATTGGATAAATGTTATCAAACATTTTGCCATATTCTGACAGATTATATTGAGATTTTGCATTTATTTTTGAATAATACCAAGAAAAAAACACCAGAAACAAAATAATCATTTCTGGTGTTTAAAATTATCTATATTTTAAATTTCCTTTAAGAATCTGGATTTAGTATAGACCTAGTACTTATAGGCCGATAAAGACTTATAGTTGATTTATTTTTCAAATACTATATAAATAATCTGCCATTTTTCGCATCTATTCTTACAGTATCTCCCATAACAAGACCGTTACTTAAAATTGCACGGGCAACAAGGGTTTCCACATTCTTCTGAAGGAATCTCTTAAGAGGTCTTGCACCATAAACCGGATCATAACCACTTTCAATAATAAAGTCACGTGCTGCTTCTGTCAGCTCTATAGTAAGCTCCTTATCCTTAAGACGACTATTGAGGTCAGCCATAAGAAGATCAACTATACCAGCAATATTATCCTTGGTAAGCGGCTTAAACATTATAATCTCGTCCAGTCTATTAAGAAACTCCGGTCTGAAATGCAGTCTAAGCATATCCATAACCTGTTTTTCAGCATCATCCTTTATATTTCCAAGATCATCTATTCCTTCAAGCAAAAACTCTGAACCGATATTAGATGTCATAATAAGGATTGTATTCTTAAAATCAACAAGATTACCCTTTGAATCAGTAATACGTCCATCATCCAATATCTGAAGCATTATATTAAATACATCCGGATGTGCCTTCTCAACCTCATCAAAAAGCACTACAGAATATGGACTTCTTCTTACTGCATCCGTAAGCTGTCCGCCCTCATCATAGCCAACATATCCTGGAGGAGCTCCTATAAGCCTTGATACGCTATGCTTCTCCATATATTCACTCATGTCTATACGGATTATATTATTTTCATTATCAAAAAGCGCCTCAGCAAGTGTCTTTGCAAGTTCAGTTTTACCAACTCCGGTAGGTCCTAAGAATAAAAATGAACCAATAGGTTTTGATGGATCCTTTATACCTGCCTTGGATCTGATTATGGCCTCGCTTACAAGGGATACAGCATTATCCTGTCCAACCACTCTTTTATGAAGCTCATCTGCCAGATGAAGAGTCTTATTCCTCTCTGATTCAGAGAGCTTTGCAACTGGAATTCCTGTCCACTTAGATATAATCTTGGCAATTTCCTCATCAGTTACATTTTCATGAAGAAGACTTCTTTCTTTTACTGTAGCAGAATTTTCAAGAGTCTCCAGTTCTTTTTGAAGGGCTGGAATCTTACCATATTGAAGTTCTGCAGCCTTATCATAATTGCCCTTTCTCTGAGCTATCTCAAGGTCATCCTTTGCATTTTCAATTTCTTCTCTAAGGAGAGATACACGTTCAACCTCTGCCTTTTCATTTTCCCAGGTAGCCTTCATACTATTAGCCTTGTCCTTAAGCTCTGCCAGTTCTTCCTCAATGCTGGAAAGCCTTTCCTGAGAAAGATGGTCATCTTCATTTCTAAGAGCCGTCACCTCAATTTCCAGCTGCATGATCTTACGTTCTATCTCATCTACCTCAGCAGGCATGGAATTAAGCTCTGTTTTAATCATGGCACAGGCTTCATCCACAAGGTCAATTGCTTTATCTGGTAAAAATCGGTCAGTTATATACCTATTAGAAAGCGTAGCAGCTGCAACAAGTGCTCCATCAGTAATTTTTACACCGTGGAATACTTCGTAACGATTCTTTATGCCTCTTAAAATAGATATTGTATCCTCGACTGTTGGTTCATTTACAGTAACAGGCTGGAATCTTCTTTCAAGAGCCTTATCCTTTTCAATATATTTCCTATATTCATCTACGGTTGTGGCTCCTATACAGTGAAGCTCACCACGAGCCAGCATAGGCTTAAGCATATTGCCTGCATCCAGGGATCCATCTGTTTTTCCTGCACCAACTATGGTATGAAGCTCATCAATAAAAAGAATTATCTCTCCATCTGATTTTTTTACCTCATCAAGTACGCTCTTAAGTCTTTCCTCGAATTCCCCCCTGTACTTGGCTCCAGCAATAAGGGAACCCATATCAAGAGCAAAAATCTCCTTATTCTTAAGGGAATCAGGAACATCTCCCTTAACTATTCTTTGAGCAAGTCCCTCTATAGCTGCAGTTTTACCTACACCAGGGTCACCAATTAAAACAGGGTTATTCTTTGTCTTTCTGGAAAGAATCCTAACTATATTTCTTATCTCTGCATCACGACCTATAACAGGATCCAGCTTCTGTTCTCTGGCTCTCTGAACCAGATTATATCCAAACTTTTCCAATGCATTATAGGTATCCTCAGGATTATCAGACTCAACCTTCTTATTGCCTCTTACTTCTGCAAGAGCTTTCAAAAAATCATTCTTATTCACCTTAAATTTCTTCAAGAGATCCTTTA
>JAILGP010000065.1 GCA_024696635.1 Eubacterium sp.
GTTATATTTGAACTTATCTTTGCGACAATTATTGTGCTGGTGACGTTGCTTGCTGAATGGGTAATTACCTATTTTATTCCGGATGCATTTGGACCTAGATTTATATAAATTTGGGGCGGCAAACAAAATGGCTGAAATGGGGCGAATTGTTTGTCAGATAGAGAAAAAAGCTTGTTGGAAAAGTTGAAGTGGCAAACAAAATGGCTGAAATGGGGCGAATTGTTTGCCTGATAGAGAAAAAAGCTTGTTGGAAAAGTTGAAGTGGCATACAAAATGGCTGAAACGGGGCGAATTGTTTGCCAGGCGAGGGAAAATCTTGCTCAAAAATCAAGAAGTGGCAAACAAAATGGCCTAAAACAAGCAAATTGTTTGCCAGATAGAGAAAAAAGCTTGTTGGAAAAGTTGAAGTGGCAAACAAAATGACCTAAAACAAGCAAATTGTTTGCCGGGCAAGGGAAAATCTTGCTTAAAAAACAAGAAGTGGCAAACAAAATGGCTGAAACGGGGCGAATTGTTTGCCGGATAGAGAAAAAAGCTTGTTGGAAAAGTTGAAGTGGCAAACAAAATGGCCTAAAACGAGCGAATTGTTTGCTAGATAGAAAAAAAAGCTTGTTGGAAAAGTTAAAGTGGCAAACAAAATGGCATAAAACAAGCGAATTGTTTGCCGGGCAAGGGAAAATCTTGCTCAAAAATCAATAAGTGGCAAACAAAATGGCCTAAAACAAGCAAATTGTTTGCCAGGCAAGGGAAAAGTAAGAGATAATACGGATTAAATTAAAAAAATATTCTTTGTATCCTATGTGGTATAATTTAAATATGCGTGCTACATTTATAAGTATGGATGTTATAAGTATGGACGTGCATTAATTAATCGAGAACAGAATCAAGAAAATAAAGAAAATAAATAAAGAAAATTAAGAAAGAACAAAGCTATGGCAAAAATGAAAAACAATAAAAGCTTAAAAGTAAATAATAATAAAAGCTTAAAAGAGAAAATAGTAAATCAGGGATGGTATCGTCATCTTTCCACCATTAATGAGCACAAGCTTGAGGTTGGGAAGAATTGCTTCAGATGTGGCCTTTATCTACAGGGAATTCTTCATGATCTTTCCAAGTACTCATGGACGGAATTTTCGGTAGGTGCCAAGTATTATCAGGGAAACAGAAGCCCTAATGAAGCGGAGCGTGAGGATAAGGGTTATACCAGTTCCTGGCTTCATCATAAGGGAAGAAATAAGCATCATTTGGAATATTGGCTGGATTATGACCTTAATAAAAGGGATGGTTCAGTTACAGGTATGAAGATGCCTGATAATTATATTATTGAAATGTTTTGTGACAGGGTAGCAGCCAGTAAGATATACCACAAGAATGATTATACGGACAGGGCTGCGCTTGATTATTATTTAAATGGAAAGAGTAAGAATATTCTTCACCCTTATACAAAGAAGAAGCTTGAGACCTTGCTTTATATGCTTGCGGAAGAAGGAGAAGACGTTGCATTTGATTATGCAAGGCGCTATGTCAAGGGCTACCGCAGATACCTGAAGAGAAAGAAATATAAGAAGAGACTGAATAAAAAGATGGATAGGAAGCTTGACAGGTTTTTTAAGAAAGAGGAAAAGGCTATGGACAAGCTTGGTGATTCATTTGCAGATAAGAAGGTAAAGACTCTGAAAAAATATGAAGATAAGTATTCTCGCAGACTTGAACGTGACATAAATAAAAATAGAGGAAGAATTAAATAAGCAAAACAAAATTAAATAGAATAAGCAAAACAAAATTAAATAGAATAAACAAAGCATAATTAAATAGAATAAGCAAAACATAATTTAATAGAATAAATAAAACACAATTAAATAAAAAAGCAAATTAGAATAAAAAACATAAAACATAAAACATAAAAAAGTAAATAATAATAAAAGCAAAATAAAACAGAAATAATAAAACAACGATAATAAAACAGCAATAATAAAGGTAGAGGTAAATACATGGCATTTACACATTTGCATGTACATACGGTTTATAGTTTGCTGGATGGTTTTGCCCGAATCCCGGATCTGGTGTCCAGAGCTAAGGAACTGGGGATGGATAGTCTTGCTATCACTGATCATGGCGTCATGTATGGTGTCATTGATTTTTATAAGGAGTGTAAGGCTCAGGGGATAAAACCTATTCTGGGGTGCGAAGTTTATGTTGCACCTAATTCCCGCCTGGATAGGGAGACTGGAGTAAATGATGAGAGATATTATCATCTTATACTTCTTGCTGAAAATGATCTGGGTTATAGGAATTTGACCAAGATAGTATCCCAGGGATTCATTGATGGCTACTATTATAAACCGCGTGTAGACAGAGAAATACTAAAAAAATATCATGAAGGCATCATATGTCTATCTGCATGTCTTCAGGGTGAAGTTGCATTTTACCTTAGAAGACGTCTTTATCATGAGGCTAAGAAGGCTGCTCTTGATCATCTTGAAATTTTTGGCCCGGGAAATTATTTCCTGGAAATGCAAAATCACGGGCTGCCGGAAGATGTAATCGTAAATACTGATCTTATGAGAATGTCTCAGGAGACTGGTATTCCTCTTGTTTGTACAAATGATTCTCATTATGTCAGGAAAGAGGATTGGGAGGCTCATGACATACTTATATGTATGCAGACCAACCAGAAGGTTCATGATGAAAACAGGACCATGAGATATGCTGAAGGCGAGTATTATCTAAGGTCGGAAGAGGAGATGGCGGAGCTTTTCCCTTATGCCAGGGAAGCTTTGGAAAATACTCACAAGATAGCTGAGAGATGTAACGTGGAGATTGTATTTGGAGAGCAGAAGCTTCCTAAGTATGATGTTCCAGAAGAGTATGAAGATGCATTTGAATATCTTAAGTATTTATGTCAGGAAGGCCTTAAGGAAAGGTATGAGGATATAAGTCAGGATATTCAGGACAGGCTTGATTATGAGCTGAAGACCATTAAGGATATGGGCTTCGTGGATTATTTCCTTATTGTATGGGACTATGTCAAGTATGCTAAGGAGCATGGGATTGGGGTCGGGCCTGGAAGAGGTTCGGCGGCAGGAAGTATAGTTTCCTATTGCCTTAGGATTACCAATATTGATCCTCTTAAGTATAATCTTATTTTTGAAAGATTCCTGAATCCGGAAAGAGTAAGCATGCCCGATATTGATATTGACTTTGCTCCTGAAAGAAGACAGGACATGATTGCTTATGTTTCTGAAAAGTACGGTCCTGAAAAGGTGGTTCAGATTATAACCTTTGGTACATTGGCAGCTAAAAATGCTATTAGAAATGTGGGCCGAGTCCTGGATGTAAACAGGGGGCTGGTTGATCAGGTGGCTAAGGCTGTGCCGGGTGGTGGTACTCCGGTGCCGCTGGCTGTGGCTATGAAAGAAAGTCCTGACTTTATTAAATTATATAATAGTAGTCCGGATGTTAAATATATGGTAGATATGGCTATGAAGCTGGAGGGGGTGCTTAGTCATCCTGGTAAGCATGCCGCTGGAGTTGTTATAGGTAGGGAACCTATAGTTGAATATGTTCCTCTTTGCAGGAATGGAAGCGATGCTCCTATATCTACACAGTTCGAGAAGGATACTCTTGAAAAGCTTGGACTTCTTAAGATGGACTTCCTTGGACTTAGAAATCTTACGGTTATTTTGGATGCATTGGAGAATATAAAGGAGAGGACTGGTGAAGATATCGATATAGATAACATTTCCCTGGCTGATCCTGAAGTATATGCTCTTATTTCGTCTGGCGAATGTTCGGGCGTCTTCCAGCTGGAGAGTGGAGGAATGCAAAGCTTTATGAAGGAGCTTAATCCAAAGACTCTTGAAGAATTGATAGCCGGAATTTCTCTCTATCGTCCCGGACCTATGGACTTTATTCCAAAGTATTTAAAGGGTAAGGATGCTGGAGAAATTCATTATGATACACCGGAGTTGGAGCCGATATTATCCTCCACATACGGGTGTATGGTTTACCAGGAACAGGTTATGCAAATAGTTATGTCCCTTGCGGGCTATACTATGGGTAAGTCGGATGAGGTACGTCGTGCCATGTCCAAGAAAAAGGCTGATGTTATGGCCAAGGAGAGAGAATTCTTCGTATATGGAAATGAAGAAATAGGCGTTCCTGGTTGTATTAAAAATGGGATAGATGAGAAGGTTGCCAATAAAATATTCGATGAAATGACAGATTTTGCCAGCTATGCATTTAACAGGTCACATGCTGCAGCTTATGGAGTAGTTACCTATCAGACGGCATTTCTGAAGCATTATTATCCGCTGGATTATATGGCAGCTCTTTTGACATCGGTAAGGGATAATTCTACAAAGCTTAGAGTTTATATAGAGGCTGTAAGAAGAATGGGTATTAAGATCCTTCCGCCAGATGTAAATAGAAGTCTCGGAAAATTTACGGTGGATGGAGAATGCATCAGATATGGACTTTCAGCTATTAAATCTATAGGCGATAATGTTGTGGCGGCCATTGTTCAGGAAAGAGAACTAAATGGGCCATATCTTGATCTTCAGGATTTCTGTATGAGGCTTTCCAGCAAAGAAAGCAATAAGAGAGTAATAGAAGGTCTGATTATGACAGGCGCATATGATTGCTTTGGAGTAAATCGTAAGCAGATGAGTGTGGCCTATCCGGAAATTGCCAGTGCTGTGGCTGCTGAGAAAAAGAAAAATGCTACTGGTCAGATGTCACTTCTTGACTTTATGTCGGAGGGGGATGCGGCCGATAGTGAAACGGATAAGTTTAAGGTAAAGTACCCTGACATGCCAGAGTTTTCAAAGGATATAATCCTTAGTGGTGAGAAGGCTATGCTGGGACTTTATATCAGTGGACATCCTCTTGATGAGTATAGAGATTTACTTGAAGCCAAAACTGATGTTAAGACTATCGACTTTGAAATTGATGAGGAGACAGGTCTTGCTCAGGCTCAGGATGGACGAAACTATGTATTGGGTGGACTTATTGAAAGCGTAACAAGGCGAGTTACCCGTAATAGTGAAAATATGGCTAACATCAAAGTTGAGGACTTATATGGAACAGTTGAGGTGATAGTTTTCCCTAAGACCTATGAAAAATATAGAGATCTTATAGAGGAGAATAATGCTGTAATCATTAATGGTCGAGCAACTATAAATGATACAGAAAGTAAGCTGATAGCTTCGGAAATTATTCCACTTGTAAAGCTTGCGGGTCAGGCAGAGGCAGAGAAATCACAGCTTTGGGTTTTATTTGATAACATGGAAGAGCTTAAGAAACATCAGCAGGAGTTCTATTCATTAATCAGAGATAAGTCAGGTTATTCTCCTGTTTATGTTCAGTTAAGTGATGAGGGTAAGGCTGTTAGAATGAATGCGAGAGTAGACCTATCAACAGGAGTGGAAAATGTATTGAAACTGGAGTATGGTCAGGATAGAGTCATGGTAATAAAAAAGAAGTAGACTTAATTATTTTAAGATATATTGAGTTTGCTTAAATAAAAAAATAAAAATTTCTAAAAAAGATTGATGACCAAAGCCTTATTATAGGTTAAAATTAAAGGTGCATATAAATTTTGACGTAAAATTATATTTTAAATAATTACATTTAAAAAATTATATTTAAAAAATTATATTTAAATAATTGCATTTTAAGTTAGATATAGATGAGTTTAAGAGTTTTTAAGTAAGGGTTTTAAAAGGGTTAAAAAAGGGTTTATAAAAAGGGCGCTAAAAGGATCTGATAACAATGGAGAAGATAACATCACCTAATAATGAAAGGATAAAGCAGATTGCTAAAATAATAAGCACTGCAAAAGAACGAAAATATTCAAGCAGATATATGGTTGAGGGGCTTCGTATGGTTCGAGAGATACCAGAGGAGAATCTTGATCACTTGTTTATGACTCAGTTCTTCTTTGAAAAGTATTCGTCAGAAGATGAGAGATTGCTTAATCTTATCGAAGATTCTGACAGAAGGGGACGTTTCTTTATTGTATCCGATAGTGTTATTAAAAAGCTTGCAGATACTGAAAATCCTCAGGGGGTTGTCGCTATTGTTAAGATGGAAACCTATGGATTGGAAGATCTTCTTGGTGATGCATCAGAGGTTCCACTTATATTAGTGATTGAAAAAATGCAGGATCCAGGAAATATGGGTACCATTATCAGAACAGCTGAAGGAGCTGGGGCAACTGGTCTTCTTGTAAGCTATGACTCTGTGGATGTGTACAGTCCTAAGGTTGTAAGATCTACGATGGGTTCCATATTTAGAAAGAATATAGTTATAACCTATGACCTTCTTGGAGATATCAGAAGACTCAAGAAAAAAGGAGTCAAGGTTTATGGTATGCACCTAAATGGTTCATCAATTTATGAGACTGCGCTTACAGGACCTTCTGCTTTTCTGATTGGAAATGAGGGAGCGGGTCTGACAGAGGAAATAAGTGGTGAGGCAGATAAGCTTCTGAGAATACCTATGATGGGTGAGGTGGAAAGTCTTAATGCTGGTACCTCAGCTGCCATAATATCCTACGAGGCACTTCGCCAAAGAATAGAAGAAAGTGAAAGACTTCTGTTTGGAGATGATTTTTTATAAAAGAATTATTATAAAAGAATTGAAGAATATAAAAGAGTATTAGGAATAGGAAAATCTAACTATTTCTAATACTTTTTTTATTTATCAGGCTAATATTATTTATAAAATCTTAGGATTATTTTATTAATTATAATATGCTGGCCTGTGGGCATATTTGGAAGAAAAAATA